>JAIEPP010000456.1 GCA_019748335.1 Xanthobacteraceae bacterium | reverse complement strand
CAACCGGTCTCCCGCCTGCCACCGCGCCGCCAATCCTAGCAGAGTCGGCAATCTTCAAGTTACAAGGTCGAAATTCGAGCACCGCTCGAATTTCGGGTGAGGGGGTACAGGTGCTTCAGATTTGCTTTGGAGCTCGCGAAGAGAGCCCCTCACCCTAACCCTCTCCCCGCAAGCGCGGGGCGAGGGAACAGAGCGCCGCCCGCTCCGCGGCCTCCGATCAAAACACCTTCTTGATCCAGTTGTGCGGATCGTTGGTCCGGCCGTACTGGATATCGACCAGCTTCTTGCGCATCCCCATCGCGACCGGGCCGGCAGCGCCGCCGCTGATGAGAAAATCGCCGCTGGCCGAACACACTTTTCCGATCGGCGAGATCACGGCCGCGGTGCCGCAGGCAAAGGCCTCTTTCAGCTTGCCGCTGGCCGCGTCCGCGCGCCACTGGTCGATCGAGTAGAGTTCCTCGCGGACGCGCAGGCCGGCATCCTTCGCCAGCGCGATGATGGAATCGCGGGTGATGCCGGGCAGGATGGTGCCGAGCGGCGGCGTCAGCAGCGAGCCGTCGTCGAACACGAAGAACACGTTCATGCCGCCGAGCTCCTCGACGTAGCGGCGCTCGACCGCGTCGAGGAAGACCACCTGATCGCAGCCATGCTCGATCGCTTCGGCCTGCGCGCGCAGGCTGGCGGCATAGTTTCCGCCGCATTTGACGGCGCCGGTGCCGCCGATCGCGGCGCGCGTGTAATTCTCCGACACCCAGATCGAGACCGGCGCAGGTCCGCCCTTGAAATAGGAGCCAACCGGCGAGGCGATGACGGCAAAGATGTATTCCGCCGACGGTTTGACGCCGAGGAAGATCTCGCTCGCAACCATGAACGGCCGCAAATAAAGACTGCCCTCGCCGCCCGGGATCCAGGCGCGGTCGATCCGCACCAGTTGCTCGACCGCCTCGATGAACACGGCCTCTGGCACCTGCGCCATCGCCATGCGATCGGCCGAATTCCAGAACCGTTTGGCATTGGCATCGGGGCGGAACAGGTTCACGCCGCCGTCGTCGCGCTTGTAGGCCTTGAGGCCTTCAAAAATTTCCTGCGCGTAGTGCAGCACGGCCGCCGCCGGATCGAGCGGGAAATTGGCGCGGGATTCGACCCGTGCGTCATGCCAGCCTTTGGCTTGATTGTAGCGGACGATCGACATGTGGTCGGTGAAGACACGGCCAAAGCCGGGGTCCAAGAGCTTGGCCGCGCGGTCCTTGTCGGACGTCGGATTAGGCGTCGGCTGGATGTCGAATTTCATGGCTTCGTTTCCTGCAGCCGCTGGCGCCGGCCGTTCCTTGAGGGCCTGCTGGGCCGAATTACTGGACGACATGGGCTCTCTCCCGGATTGGCGCGGATCGCACGCCTGGCGTCTTGGCGCCGTTGAAGTAGCTTGACCTCAAAGTGGCTGGACCTCACCAGCACCGACTGACTTGACCTTTAAGGGCCTTGCCGCCGGTGTCCATCGCCATCATGTCGGTTGAGGACATGCTTTTGCGGAATGCCGAAGTCCAGTATGTTTGCCGATATGCCGCTCGACAATCGCACGGTAGTCAAATCTGCGGCCGTTGCCGCCATTGCTGGCTTTTTCCGGCTGCCTCATATGTCGCCAGGACCGAAACGATCTAAAGTTTCGTCGTGGCTGGTAGTTTTGTAACATTGAACCCAAGATATGTCAATATGACTGACATAAATTTCTCAAAGTCCGCCGGCGACCCTGATTCGAAGGGGGCCGAGGGCGCTTCCCCTGCCCCGCGGGCGGGCGAATTGCGCTGGGATATCATCGAGCTGCTGTTCTTCGCCTATCGCGACTTTGTCGGCGACGCCGACCACGAACTCGAGGTGTTCGGTTTCGGCCGCGCCCATCATCGTGTCATGCATTTCGTCCATCGCTATCCCGGCCTGAAGGTCGCCGATTTGCTGGACGTCCTGCGCATCACCAAACAGTCGCTCGGCCGGGTGCTCAAGCAATTACTCGACGAGGGCTATATCGTCCAGAAGACCGGCAATAACGACCGCCGCCAGCGCCTTCTTTACGCCACGCCGAAGGGCGAGGCCCTGGTGGGCAAGCTGGCCGGCCTGCAGACCGACCGCATCACCCGCGCGCTCGGCGGGATCGATCCGGCTGGTGTCGCTGCCATCGGCCAGTTCCTGCGCGCAATGATCGACCGCGACGACCCCGACAAGGTGCTGGAAGCGATCTTCGGAACCAGCGGCAAGAAAACGTGAAGAAACCCTGAGGAGTGATCGTGGTGCAAGGAGCAACCATCACCGCAGCCACCGCGCGGACGCCGCTGCAACCGGCCGACGATGCTCCGCATCTGCTGCTGGTCGACGACGACCGCCGTATCCGCGATCTCTTGTCGCGCTTTCTTTCCGGTGAGGGCTATCGCGTCACGACAGCGGCGAGCGCCAGCGACGCCCGCGCCAAGCTGCTCGGCCTGCACTTCGACCTGCTGATCCTCGACGTCATGATGCCCGGCGAAACCGGCTTCGATCTGGCGCGCTTCATCCGCACCTCCTCCTCGGTGCCGATCATCATGCTGACGGCGCGCCATGAAGCCGAGGCCCGGATCGAGGGCCTTCAAATCGGCGCCGACGACTATGTCGCAAAGCCGTTCGAGCCGCGCGAACTGGTCCTGCGGATCGGCAATATCCTCAAGCGCAGCGCGCCGCCACCGGTGGAAACGCTGGAGCAGATCGCCTTCGGACCCTACGTCTATCATCTCGAACGCGGCGAACTGCGTCAGGGCGAAGAGATCATCCACCTGACCGACCGCGAACGCGAGATGCTGCGCATCCTCGCGGTCATTCCCGGCGAGACCGTGCCGCGCGGCGCACTGACCGGCGGCGGCACCGTCAACGAGCGCGCGGTCGACGTTCAGATCAACCGCCTGCGGCGCAAGATCGAGAAGGATCCCGCCAATCCCTTGTTCCTGCAGGCCGTGCGCGGCATCGGCTATCGCCTGGTGGCGTCACCGTAATGCCTTTGTAAAATCCCAGCAGAATCTCGCATGAGCACGCTCGACACCGGCCTGACCCTGATCCGCAACGCGTCGCAGCGCGTCTCCGCGGCCAATGGCCGGATGGGCAACGCGTTCAAGAGCTGGATGCCGACCGGCCTCTACGCCCGCGCGCTGCTGATCATGATCGTGCCGATGGTGGTGCTGCAGACCGTGGTGGCGTTCGTGTTCATGGAGCGGCACTGGAACACGGTGACGCGGCGGTTGTCGGCGGCCGTGGTGCAGGACATTGCGGGCCTGATCGACGTCTACAAGTTCTATCCGCAGGACAAGGATCGCTCGCAACTGCGCCGCATCGGCCAACGGCTGCAATTGGTGGTCGATTTTCTTCCCGTCGGCGACATGCCGCCGCCGGGACCGAAGCCGTTTTTCTCGCTGCTTGACCAGACGCTGTCGGTGCAGTTGGGCCGCCAGATCGGCAAGCCGTTCTGGATCGATACCGTCGGCAATTCCAACCTGGTCGAGATCCGCATCCAGCTCGACGATTCCGTGATGCGCGTGTTCGCGCAGCGCAGCGCCGCCTACGCCTCCAATTCGGAAATTTTCATCTTCTGGATGCTGGGAACGTCCTCGATCCTCCTGATCGTCGCGGTGCTGTTCCTGCGCAACCAGATCAAGCCGATCCTGCGGCTGGCGGATGCCGCCGAAAGTTTCGGCAAGGGCCGCGAGGCGCCGAACTTCCGGCCCCGCGGCGCGCGCGAAGTGCGGCGCGCGGCACAGGCGTTCCTGGAAATGAAGGCGCGCATCGAGCGCACGATCGAGCAGCGCACCGCGATGCTGGCCGGCGTCAGCCACGATCTGCGCACCATCCTGACCCGCTTCAAGCTTGAGCTTGCGCTGATCGGCGACAGCCCCGAAGTCGACGGCATGCGCAAGGACGTCGACGAGATGTCGGCGATGCTGGAGGCCTATCTATCCTTTGCGCGCGGTGACTCCGGCGAGATCGCCCAGCCCACCGACATGACGGTGGCGCTGGAGGAGTTGCGCAGCGACGCCGAGCGCAACGGCCATGCCACATCAGTCACGTTTCACGGCCTGCCGGTCGTGATCGTGAAGCCGGCCTCGTTCAAGCGCTGCTTGGGCAATCTCGTCTCCAACGCAGGCCGGCATGCCAAGACCATTTCGATTACCGGCCACCGCGACCACCGTTATCTGACCGTGACGGTCGACGACGACGGGCCCGGCATTCCCGTCAACATGCGCGAGGAAGTGTTCAAGCCGTTCCTGCGGCTCGACGACGCCCGTAACCAGGACGAAGGCGGCACCGGCCTCGGCCTCGCGATCGCCCGCGACATCGCCCGCTCGCATGGCGGCGACATCACCCTCGGCGACAGCCCGATGGGCGGTTTGCGGGCGGCTGTCAGGGTGCCGGTCTGATTTTCCCTCGCCCCGCACCTGCGGGGAGAGGGTTGGGGTGAGGGGCTGCCTCAGCGTGTTCGATAGATGTGAGTTCGCGGAGAGTCCCCCTCACCCGGCGCTACGCGCCGACCTTGTAACTTGAAGATTGCCGACTCTGCTAGGATTGGTGGCGCGGTGGCAGGCGGGAGACCGGTTGACCTGAGGGACACCAAGCCCGTGG
>JAIEPP010000517.1 GCA_019748335.1 Xanthobacteraceae bacterium | reverse complement strand
GACCCGCTGCCGCTCGCCGCCCGACAGCTTGACGCCGCGTTCGCCGACCAGCGTGCCGTAACCTTTCGGCAGCCGCAGGATGAACTCGTGCGCGTTGGCGAGCCGCGCCGCCTGCTCGACCGCCGCCATCGAGGCGCCGGGCCGGCCATAGGCGATGTTCTCGGCCAGCGTACGGTGAAACAGGATCGGCTCCTGCTGCACGATCGCGATCTGGCTGCGCAGCGAGTGCTGCGTCGCCTGCGCGATATTCTGACCGTCGATCAGGATCTTGCCGCCGCCGATATCGTAGAGCCGCTGCACCAGCTTGACGAAGGTGGTCTTGCCGGAGCCGGAACGTCCGACCAGGCCGACCCGCTCGCCGGCGCGGATCTCGACCGACAGGCCGTCATACAGCGGCGTGCGATGACCGCCGTAGTGAAACGTGACGGCATCGAACACGATGCGCCCGCCCTGGATGTCGATAGGCCTCGCATCGGGCACGTCCGCAATGCCGATCGGCTCGCCGTGGATCGCAACCAGTTCCTCCATATCGTTGACCGAGCGCTGCAGGTTGTTGATGTGCATGCCGACATCGCGCAGATAGGCGTGAATGATGTAGTAGCTGGTCAGCACATAGGTGACGTCGCCCGGCGAGGCGCGGCCCGCGATCCACAGCAGGATCGCGCCACCGATCACCGAGCCGCGAAAGCATAGCAGCACCGCGAGCTGCGCCGTCGAGGTGTAGTTGTAACGCAGCCAGGTCCGCCGCACGCGCCGGCGCCAGCGATCGATGACACCCTCCAGCCGCGCGTCCTCGCGCGCTTCGGCGCCAAAGGATTTCACCACCGCGTTGCAGGTCAGCGCATCCGCCAGCGTGCCGCCGACCCTGGTGTCCCAGGCATTGGAGACGCGCGCGGCCGGCGCGATGTAGTTCATGGAGAACGCGATCGTCATCGAGACATAGACCAGCGTGCCCACCGCGATGACCGCGCCGAGCACGGGCCAGTGCAGCCCGAGCAGGATCATCGAGCCCAGCAACACCAGCAGCGACGGCGCCAGCGCCATCAGGATGGTATCGTTGAGCAGGTCGAGCGCCCACATGCCGCGCGTAACCTTGCGCACCGTGGATCCGGCAAACGAGTTGGCGTGCCAGTCGGTCGAGAAGCGCTGCACCCGCATGAAGGCGTCGCGCGCGATGTCGGACATCAGTTTCAGCGTGAACGGCACGATCGCCTGCAGTCCAGTGAGGCGCAGCATCATCGACAGCAGGCCAAGCGCCACGATGCCGCCAAAGGCGGTGAACGCAGCATGCCGCGCCGCCGGATCGGCCGCGCCCAATGTCAGCGCATCGACCAGTTGGCCCGAGAACACCGGCATGAACAGGTCGGCCGCGGTCGCGCCGAGGAAGCCGCCGGCGACCATGGCCGCGCGGCCCGGCTGTTCGAGCCAGTGCCGAAACACGAATGGAATCACCACGCGTATCGCCGCGGGGCGCTTGTTGGATTGGGCAGTCGTTCTTGCGGTCATGGTGCCATCCGGCTGCGCCCACGCGCACACCGGCTCCATCTGGACGACGCGTGGCGGCATCGACTAATGCGCAAGCGCCGTGAAATTGACAGGTAACCTGTTGGGAAGTTCAACGGATCGGGAAATCAGCAGGCCCGATCGAAGCTGGCGGAGTGCGCCCTCAAAGGGCGAGACAGGCGTCCAACATAAAGATCGAACGCGGACGGGCGGTCTGCGAAATAGACGAAATCATGCAAATCCTCCCCGGTTCGAGTGACAATGCACTGCTTATAAATGCATCAGGCGCAATTTGCAATATGACAAGCGCGTGAGCGTGCTGGCGCACGGCGTATGCGGCAGAAAAGCCTTCAATGCCCGCCCCCGCCGCCCGCCGCGGCAGCCGGTGTTTTTTTCAGCAGCATGACCAGGAGGCTGAGGCCGAAATAGAAGATGGTCAGCATGAAGAAGGCGTCGCCATAGCCCATCACCACCGCCTGGCGGTGCACGATCTGCGACAACTGCTTCATCGCCATGACAGCAGCGTCGCCCATGCCCTGCAGCCTCTGGGTAAACATGTTGAGGGTTTCGGTGGCGGTGGCGTTGCCCCAGTGCACGCGCTCCTGCAGCCGCACGATGTGCAGATCGGTGCGCTCGTTCAGCACCTGGTTGATAACAGCCAGTCCCAGCGCGCCGCCGAGGTTGCGCGTCAGGTTGAACAGGCCGGAGGCGTTCTTCACCCGCTCCGGCGCCAGCGTTCCCAGCGCGATGGTGTTGGTCGGCACCATCGCGAACATCATGCCGATGCCGCGCAGGATCTGCGGCACCAGCAATTCGTAGAAATCATAGTCGCGGGTGATCCAGGTCATCTGGTACGAACCGAGCGCGAAGATGCAGAGGCCGGCCGCGATGATGTAGCGCAGGTCGACCTTGAGCATCAGCCGTCCCACGATCGGCGCGGTCAGGAACATGGTGATCCCCGAGACGAACATGGTCTCGCCGATCATCAGTGCGCTATAGCCGCGCACTTCGGCGAGATAGCGCGGATACATGTAGGTCAGGCCGTAAAGCCCGACGCCGATGCAGAACGAGAGCAGGCAGCCGACTCCGAAATTGCGGTCGCTGAACGTCCTGATGTCGACGATCGGCTCGCGCACGGTCAGCACGCGCCAGAAGAACGCGATCGCCGACACCGTGCCGACCGCAGCACAGGTCGCCACCGAAGTGTCCTGCAGCCATTCATATTGCGGACCTTCTTCCAGCACATATTCGAGCGAGCCGAGAAAGCCCGCCATGAACAACAGGCCCCACCAGTCGAAATGGTCGAGCAGCGCGAAATTCGGTTTGTCGAAATCCACCAGCGCCAGCACGCCGATGGTGATGCCGATGCCCGGCACGATGTTGATGAAGAACAGCCAGTGCCACGACATCATGTCGGTGATGAAGCCGCCGACGGTCGGCCCGATGGTCGGCGCCAGCGTCGCGACCAGCCCGATGATGGGGCCGACGATGTAGAATTTTTCGCGCGGGAATACCGTATAGGCGGAAGCGAACACGGTGGGGATCATGCCCGCGCCGAGAAATCCCTGGATCGCGCGCCACAGGATCATCTGCTCGATGCTGGAGGCGAAGCCGCAGAAGAAGCTCGCGATGGTAAATCCGGAGGCGGAAATCGCAAACAGCAGCCTGGTGCCGAGCGCGCGCGACAGGAATCCGGACAGCGGGATCGCGATCACCTCGGCGATCAGATACGAGGTCTGGACCCAGGACACTTCGCTGGAAGAGGCCGAAAGCCCGGCCTGGATTTCCGACAGTGACGCCGAGACGATCTGGATGTCCAGGATCGACATGAACATCCCGAACACCATGATGAGAAACGCAAACAGCCGCCGCGGCGGAATCCGCTCCGACGCCGGCGCCGCGGGGTTCATCATCGAAGGCGGAGCGGTGGTGGCGTCGGCCATGATCTGCTCGGGACATCCGCCGGGCTGATCGGCCCGGCCTCAGGAATGACGGCGCAAGAACTAATCGGCAAATTACTGCGGGCGAACCATCCCCGGCGCATCGAGATCGGTGTCGTTGTCGGCGTCGGCCGCGCCCTGCCTGGTATCGACGGTGGTATAGACCGACATGCCCGCGCGCAGCAGGTTCTGCCGGGCGACGTCCTTCGGCACGCGAATGCGGACCGGCAGCCGCTGCACGATCTTGGTGAAATTGCCGGTGGCGTTGTCCGGCGGCAGCAGCGTGAACACCGAACCCGCTGCCGGCGAGATGCTGTCGACGATCCCTGAGAACTTCCGCAGGCCGTAGGCATCGACCTTGATCGTCACCGGCTGGCCCGGGCGAATGCGCTTGAGCTGGGTTTCCTTGTAATTGGCGTCGATAAAGACGTCGTTGAGCGGCACCACATTGGCGAGCCGCTGGCCGGCCTGAATGTAATCGCCGGTGTTGACCATGCGGTTGGAGAAGGTGCCGTCGACCGGCGCCCGCACCGAGGTGAAAGCGAGATCGCGCTCGGCTTTCGCCAGCGAGGTCTTGAATTCCGCCAGCTGGGCCTGGGCCTCCGCCTGCTGCGCCCGGGTAACTTCGACATTGTCGCGTGCCGCATCAAAGGCCGCCTGCGCCGCCTTCACCGCCGCCACACCCTGGTCACGGCCGGCTTCGGATTGTTCGAACGTCGCGCGCGAGGCAAATCCCTTGGTGCTGAGCGCCTGCTGACGATCGTAGTCGAGACCGGCGCGCTTCAGCGCCGCTTCCGAGGAAGCGAGTTGGGCGCTGGCCTGCTCGACGGCGCTGACCAGCGCGGTAACCTGACGGCCGATGCGGTCGATGGTGGCCTGCTGGGTCGCGATTTTGGAGCGCGCAGCATCCACCGCGATCTGGTAATCGCCGTCGTCGATCTTGAAGATCACGTCGCCGGTGCGAACGATGCTGTTGTCGGCGGGCAGGATCGCCGCGACATGGCCCGCCACCCGCGCGCCGAGCGTGGTATTGTTGGCGCGGACATAGGCGTCGTCGGTCGAGACATAGAAGCGGCCCACGAACAGGAAGTAGACGCCATAGCCGATGGCCGCGAGCGCCAGCAATCCGAACACGCCGATCACGATGAATTTGCGTTTGCCCGATTTCGGC
>JAIEPP010000277.1 GCA_019748335.1 Xanthobacteraceae bacterium | reverse complement strand
GGATTGCCGACCACCAGAAATCTCGCGCTCAACGAACGCGACTACGGCGATCTCTCCGGCCTCAACAAGGACGACGCCCGCAAAAAGTGGGGCGAGGAGCAGGTCTTGATCTGGCGCCGCTCCTACGACGTGCCGCCGCCCGGCGGGGAGAGCCTGAAGGATACGCTGGCGCGCACGCTGCCTTATTATGTGCAGGAGATCCTGCCCGGCGTGCTGAACGGCAAGCGCACGCTGGTCGCCGCCCACGGCAATTCGCTGCGCGCGCTGATCATGGTGCTGGAAAAGCTGTCGCCGGAGCAGATCCTGAAGCGCGAACTGGCGACCGGCGTGCCCATCATCTACCGGCTGAACGCGGATTCGACGGTGGCGTCGAAGCTCGATCTGGCGGGGTGAGCGCGCTCACTTCGTAGGGTGAGTTAGGCGAAGCCGTAACCCACCAACTTCGTGCGGCGCGGATAGTCTTGCCGGTGGGTTACGCCTCCGGCTAACCCACCCTACATTCTCAATGCACCCCGACCTGTCCGGCTTCCCAGCCCAGCATCGCCTGTTTCCGCGTAATCCCCCAGTGATAGCCGGTCAGCGCGCCGCCTTTGCCCAGCGCGCGATGGCAGGGCACCACGAACGAGACCGGATTGCGGCCGACCGCCGCACCGACGGCGCGTGAGGCCTTCGGGTTGCTGATCTTGTTGGCGATGTCGGAATAGCAGACCGCACGGCCCATCGGGATTTTCAGCAGCGTCTCCCAGACCCGCACTTCGAAGTCGGTCCCGATCAAGACCACGCGCAGCGGCTGGTCCTGCCGCCAGAGTTTGGTGTCGAAGATGCGTTGCGCGAGACCAGCAGTGCCGTCGCGGTCTTCGACATAGGTTGCGTTGGCCCAGCGCCGCTTCATGTCGGCGAACGCGGCCTGCTCCTCGCCGGGATCGGCGAACGCCAGACCCGCGAGGCCGCGGCCGCTGGCGATCACGATCGCGGTGCCGAACGGCGAGGGATGAAAGCCGTAACGCAGCGTCATGCCGGCGCCGCCGTTTTTCCATTCGCCCGGCGACATCGCCTCGTGGGTGACGAACAGATCGTGCAGCCGGCCCGGGCCCGACAGGCCGGAGTCGAGCGCGGCGTCGAGCACGCTGGCGGAATCGCGCAGCAGGCCCTTGGCATGATCGAGCGTCAGCGCCTGCATGAACGCTTTCGGCGTCAGCCCGGCCCAGCGGCGGAACAGATGGTGCAGCTCATCCGGCGTCACCGCGGCGGCTTCCGCCATCGCTTCGATGGTCGGCTGCGCGCGCCAGTGTTCCGAGATGAAGGCGATCGCCCGTCGCACCGAGTCGTAGTCGCGCAACGCGGCGTTCTGGGGTCCCGGTTTGGTGAGGCGGTGCTCATTCATGGCGAGGTTCATCATGCTTGTTGATGTAGGGCGGACACGGCATCAGAACCACCCGATTTCCGATAAGCATCCTATCAGAGAGGATTGTAGGTGATGCCGCGTTTGGCGGTTTGCAGCGCAGCCATTAAGGCTTTGGCAAAGCTTGCCTTTTCATCGGCGCCCAGAAAGTTGCCGATCGAGACGCGGCGGCCCCGGGAAACCAGATAAAGCCGCTCGATGCCGAACTCGGCGTGGACCTTCTGGTCGAGCTGCACCCAGAGCGGATTGAGCACCCATTCGACGACGTGGCCGCGATGGCTGACCCGGCGCACCCGCAATTCCAGCGGCGTGACGGTGATTTCCTCGGTGGCGGCGGCGCGACGGAAATTGACCCGGAACGCCCAGTACACCACCAGCACATCGAGGCCGAGAAAGCCGAGCACGGGCCATGCGCCCATCAGCAGGAACGCGATGCCGGTGGCAAAGCTGACAGCGCTGAGAAACCCCATCAGCACCAGGAATCCAGTGCGGTTCAGCGAACGATGTGGCGTCAGCCGCGCCGAAAACAGTTTTGGCGGGTCAAGCGCCGGATCAAAGTCGTTGCTTGCGGTCATCGTCGGTCAGTATACCCGGATCATGGCCAAAAGCATCCGTCCCCAACGCTCCAAAAAACCCGCCGTTCGATCTGCGCCTAAAAAGGCGGCAAAAAAAGCGATCAAACCGACGGCGCAAAAGCCGGCGAAAAAATCCGCAAAGCCAAAGCCCTGGACCGCGGCCGAGGTCCACGAGGCCTTCAGCCGCTTTCGCAACGCCAATCCGGAGCCGAAGGGCGAGCTCGAACATCTCAATCCCTACACGCTGCTGGTGGCCGTGGTGCTGTCGGCGCAGGCGACCGATGCCGGCGTCAACCGGGCGACGCGCGCGCTGTTCGCGATTGCCGACACGCCGCAAAAGATGCTGGCGCTCGGCGAAGACACCGTGCGCGATTACATCAAGACCATCGGGCTTTATCGCAACAAGGCCAAAAACGTCATCGCGCTGTCGGAAAAGCTGATCGCCGAATTCGGCGGCGAGGTACCACGCACCCGCGCCGAGATCGAGACCCTGCCCGGCGCCGGGCGGAAAACCGCCAATGTCGTGCTCAACATGGCGTTCGGCGAGCACACGATGGCGGTCGACACCCACGTGTTTCGCGTCGGCAACCGGACCGGCATGGCGCCCGGCAAAAACCCGCTCGAGGTTGAACTCGGTCTGGAAAAGGTCATCCCGTCCGAATTCATGCTGCATGCCCATCACTGGCTGATCCTGCACGGCCGCTATATCTGTCTCGCGCGCAAGCCGCGCTGCGACGTATGCCTGATCAACGATCTTTGCCGCTGGCCGGAGAAGACGGTCTGAGGCATCATTGTTGCTTGTCTCGAAGCATCGTCAGGGATGCGGGGAGCATGATTTGAGGGGAGCACTTTGAGTCAGCAGGATCAGCCCAGCCCGGCGCCGTCGAGTCAGGCCGCTACCGGACAATCGCAAACCGCGGCGGCGGTCGCGGCCGCCCGCGCGGCCGCGCTTCAGCGCGGCGCGTGGAGCCGGTTCGCTATACCGCTGTTCGCGGTGCTGGTGGCCTTCGTCTTCGTCGCGGTGGCGACGCTGCGCTGGGATGCCTGGGTCGGCAACGCCGTCACCCAGAGCACCAATGACGCCTATGTTCGCGCCGAGCTGACGCGGCTGAGCAGCCGGGTGGCCGGCGAAGTTCTTACCGTCGCCGTCAATGACTTCCAGCGCGTCAAGGCCGGCGATCTCCTGGTCCAGATCGATCCCGCCGACTATCAGGCCCAGGTCGCGCAAGCCGATGCCGCCGTGGCTGCGGCGCAGGCCGCCCTCGACAACCTGAGCAATCAGGTCGAGCTGCAATACGCCACCATCGCGCAGGCCGAAGCCGCCCAGGTTTCCGCCACCGCCGAGGAGGTCCAGGCGCGTCAGGAACAGGAGCGCCAGCAGTCGCTGTCGCAGACCGAAGCCGGCACACGGCAGAAATTCGAACAGGCCACGGCAGCCTATGCGAAAGCGCAGGCCGACGTGCGCGCCAGCCGCGCCGTCATCGCCGCGCAGAAGCACCAGATGGAAGTGCTGGCCGGAACCAAGAAACAGCGCGCCGCCGACGTGCTCGGCGCACAGGCGGCGCTATCGGCCGCGCGGCTGAAGCTTGGCTACACCAAAATAGTAGCACCGTTCGACGGCGTCGTCGGAGAACGTCAGGTACAGCCGGGGGACTACGTCAATATCGGTAGCAACCTCATCAACGTGGTGCCGCTGCCGAATGTCTATGTGATCGCCAACTACAAGGAGACCCAGCTGACGCGGGTCAGACCGGGCCAGCCCGTCGACATCACGGTCGACTCCTTTCCGGACGAAAAACTGAAAGGCCGTGTCGAACGGATCTCGCCGGCCTCGGGTTCGCAATTCGCGCTGCTGCCGCCGGATAATGCCACCGGCAATTTCACCAAGGTGGTGCAGCGGGTCCCGGTCCGGATCCTGCTCGACAAGAGCCAGCCGCTGCTCGAGCGCCTGCTGCCGGGCATGTCCGTCGTCACCAACATCCATACCGATGCGGGGACGGATGGCGGAAAATGACGGCGCCGATCGCGGTCCGGTATCGCGTGGCGGCATTGCCCCGCAACCGCTGTTCGCGGTCGGTGCGGTGCTGCTCGGTTCGTTTCTTGCGAATTTCGACAGCCGCCTGACCTCGGTTGGACTGGCGGATCTGCGCGGCGCGTTCTCGCTTGGCTTTGACGAGGGCGCCTGGCTCTCGACCGCAGGCATTGGCTCCCAGATTTTCATCGCGCCCGCGGTGGCGTGGCTCGCCACCGTGTTCGGTTTGCGCCGCGTGCTCGGTATCCCCAGCCTGCTCTATGCGCTGGTCTCGCTGGTGATCCCGTTCGTCCATGATTACACGACGTTGATCGTACTCAGCATCTTGCACGGCATGCTGCTCGGCACCTTCGTGCCGGCGACGCTGATGATCGTGTTCAGAAACCTGCCGATGCGCTGGTGGCTGCCGGCGATTGCGATCTATTCGATCCGTGTCGGCTTCGCATTGGACACCTCGACCTCGCTGGTCGGCTTCTATGTCGAGCATTGGGGCTGGCAATGGCTGTACTGGCAGGGTGTGGTGATCGCGCCGCTGATGGGCCTGATGGTCTATCTCGGCACGCCCAACGAGCCCGTGAACAAGGCGCTGTTACGGGATGCCG
>JAIEPP010000484.1 GCA_019748335.1 Xanthobacteraceae bacterium | reverse complement strand
ACGTCCACGGTGATTTTTCGTGAAAGCTCGCCGCGCGCCACGGCGGTGGTGACGTGGGCGATGTTGCGGACCTGGGCGGTCAGGTTGCCGCACATCGCGTTGACGGAGTCGGTGAGGTCCTTCCAGGTGCCGGCGACGCCGGGCACGATCGCCTGGCCGCCGAGCTTGCCGTCGGTGCCGACTTCGCGGGCGACGCGCGTCACTTCCGAGGCAAAGGAGCGAAGCTGGTCCACCATCGTGTTGATGGCTTCCTTGAGCTGCAGGATCTCGCCGCGGACGTCGACCGTGATCTTCTTCGACAGATCGCCGTTGGCCACCGCGATGGTGACTTCGGCGATATTGCGGACCTGGCCGGTCAGGTTGTTGGCCATCGAGTTGACGCTCTCGGTCAAGTCCTTCCAGACGCCGGTCACCTCGGGCACCTGGGCCTGACCGCCGAGTTTGCCTTCGGTGCCGACCTCGCGCGCCACGCGCGTCACCTCGGAGGTGAACACGCTGAGCTGCTTGATCATGGTGTTGACGATGTTGGCCGACTGCAAAAATTCCCCGCCGAGCGGGCGGCCGTCGATGTCGAGCTGCACGGTCTGCAGCAGGTCGCCTTGCGCGACCGCGGCGACCGCACGCGTCACTTCGCGGGTCGGCCACAAGAGATCGTCGATCAGCGTATTGACCGAGCCTTCCATGTCCGCCCAGGAACCGCTGGAGAGATCGAATTTGACGCGCTGTCGCGTCTTGCCTTCACGGCCGACAACCTGGCCGACGCGCTCGAGCTGCTGCGCCATTCGCTGGTTGGCGGCGGCAATTTCGTTGAAGGTGTCGGCAATCTTGCCGTCGATGCCGATGTGATCGCCGGTCATCCGCACCGAAAAATCGCCGGCCCGCATCGCCTGCAACGCGTGCAGCAGATCCTGCAGCGGATCCGGCTTTCCGTTCGGTTTTCCGTTCGGGGCTGGCTTGCGCCTGGAGACGCGTGATGACGTTGCTCCGGGGGAAAGCTCACTCATGATGTCTCCTCAAGGCCAGCTCGCGCAAATCCAACAGCAGATGTGATTCCATGCCGATGTGATTCCGCAACATACAACCTTCTGCCCGGCCGCAGAGCAACCTGGAACAGTCGTAATCGTTATGAAATCAATGACATGGAACTCTGCCCGAAGGCCCAATTCGTTCGGGAATTATTGGTTCCGGGGGATGTGAGAATAATTTTCTGACCTTAAAACAAAAACGCCCCGGCGAGCCGGGGCGTTTGCGGTTCCAAAAAAGGAACGCGGAAAATGTTGGTCAGGCGCCCTTGATCAAGAGCCCCTGTTCAGGACCCCTTGGGATTGATCTCGGTGTAGTTGCCCTTGGCGTCCCACTTGTAGACGACGTAATCGAGCTGCTTGATGTCGCCCTTGGCGTCGAACTCCAGCTTGCCGATGACGGTGTCCCAGGCGCCGGCCTTGATGGCGTCCATCACCTTCTTCGGGTCGGTGGTGCCGGCCTTCGTCGCCGCCTGCGACCAGACCTGCATCGCGGCATAGGTGTAGAGAGTGTAGCCTTCGGGATCGATGTTCTTGGCCTTGAAGCGCTCGACGATCGCCTTCGCGGTCGGCTTGTTGCGCGGATCGGGGCCGAAGGTGAACAGCGTGCCTTCGCCGGCGGGACCGGTGATCGAGGCGAACTCCTTGTCGGCGAGCGCGTCGCCGGCCATCAGCACGGTCTTGAGGCCCTGGTCGCGCATCTGCCGCACCAGCAAGCCGGACTCCTGGTGGTAGCCGCCGACATAGACCAGATCGATGTTGTCGCGCTTCAGCCGCGACACGATGGCGTTAAAGTCCTTGTCGCCCTTGTTGTAGGATTCGAACATCTTCTCGGTGAAGCCGGCCTTGTTCAGCGCCTTCTTGGTTTCATCGGCGAGACCCTTGCCGTAGGTGGTCTTGTCGTTGAGGATGGCGACGTTCTTGCCCTTGTAGTTCTTCAGGATGTATTCGGCGGCAACCAGGCCCTGCTGATCGTCGCGGCCGCAGACGCGGGCCACGTTCCAGAGCTTGCGCTCGGTGAACAGCGGGTTGGTCGAGGCCGGCGTAATCTGCAGCACGTTGCCGTCGGCATAGGCCTCCGAGGCCGGGATCGACGACGACGAGCAATAGTGACCCGCCACGAACGGGACCTTGGAAGAGGCGAATTTTTCCGCGACCGAGCGCGCCTGCTTGGGATCGCAGGCATCGTCGCCGACCTGCAGCGCCAGCTTCTTGCCGAGCACGCCGCCGGCCTTGTTGAGATCTTCCACGGCCTGTTCGGCGCCGTTCTTCATCTGGCGACCGAACGCGGATTCGCCGCCCGTCATCGGGCCGGCGACGCCGACCGGGATATCCTGCGCCAGCGCGCTTGCTGATAGCGCCAGCGATGCGCCCAATGCCAGGCCGATGAGTTTCAGTGATTTCATGAGGTATCCTCGCGGGGTGGTCGATTTCAGGAAATACCCGGCAGGGCCGGGTACGAAAATCGGGGCTATTGTCGGCTGAATTTAGCGCGAAGTCATCGGCAATTTTCGGGCAAACCGATGGTCCGTTCGCAGCATCTTGCCGCAGTATTCGCCCCCGGGCGCTACCCCCGCCGGCCGCCTTCCAGATAGGCGGCGCGGATTTCCGGGCGTTGCAGCAATTCGGTACCGGTGCCCGAGAGCGTGATCAGGCCGTTGACCATGACATAGCCGCGATGGGCGAGTTTCAGCGCATGGTTGGCGTTCTGCTCGACGATCAGCACGGTGAGGCCGTCCTGCCGGTTCAGGGTCCGGATGGCGTCAAAAATCTGTCGTGCAATCAGGGGCGCCAGCCCCAGCGACGGCTCATCCAGCATCAACAGGCGAGGGCGGCTCATCAAGGCGCGGCCGATCGCCAGCATCTGCTGTTCGCCGCCGGACAGCGTGCCGCCGCGCTGGGTCATGCGCTCCTTGAGCCGCGGAAACAGCGCCAGCACCCGCTCCAGCCCGCTGGCGCGTTCGGCTTCGCTTGAATCGGTGGCGTCGGCGCCCATCTGCAGGTTTTCCGCCACGCTCATGCGCGGGAAAATCCGCCGCCCCTCGGGTGACTGCGCAATGCGCAGCCGGGCAATCTCGTGCGTCGGCACGTCGGTGATATCCAGGCCGTCATATTCGATCTGTCCCGCGCGGGCGCGGGGCCTGCCGAAGATCGTCATCATCAGGGTCGACTTGCCGGCGCCGTTGGCGCCGATCAGCGCCACGATCTCGCCGGCGTTGATCTCGATGTCGACGCCCTTCAGCGCCTCGATCTTGCCGTAAGACGCGCGCAGGGATCGGACCGCGAGCAGGGGCGTTGTGGAGGACGCGGTCACGTTCCGCTCTCCATCACGGCGATGGCTTCTTCCTCGTCGGCGCCGAGATAGGCGGCGATCACCTTGGGATCGTCGCGAACCGCCTGCGGCGTGCCTTCGGCGATCTTGACGCCGTAGTCCATCACGACGACGTGGTCGGAGATTTCCATCACCACCGACATGTCGTGCTCGATCAGAAGGATCGAGGTGCCCTGATCGGCGCGGATCGACAGCAATAATTCGCTCAAGCCCGCACTTTCGCGCGCGTTCAGGCCTGCGGCGGGCTCGTCGAGGCAGAGCAAAGCGGGCTCGGTGCACATCGCGCGCGCGATTTCCAGCCGCCGCTGGTCGCCATAGGGCAGGTTGCCGGCGGCATCGTCGGCGCGATCGAGCAGGCCGATGCGGTCGAGCCAGGTTCGCGCCAGATCGATCGCCGCTTTCTCGGCGCTGCGCCACGAGGGCGCGCCGATTAGGCCGAGAAACGTCAGCCCGGAGGCGCGCATCAGCGCGTTGTGCTGCGCCACCATCAGGTTTTCCAGCGCCGTCATGCCGGGAAACAGCCGGATGTTCTGGAAGGTGCGCGCAACGCGGGCGAGTTTTGAAATCCGGAAATCGTTCAGCCGCTCGAGTTGGATGACGTGGCCGTCATCGTGCGACAGCCGCATCACGCCTGAGGTCGGTTTGTAGAAACCGGTGATGCAGTTGAACACGGTGGTCTTGCCGGCGCCGTTCGGTCCGATCAACGCCGTGATCTTGCGGCGCTCGGCGCCGAAGGAGAGGTCGTTGACGGCGACGATGCCGCCGAAACGCATCGACAGGTGATCGACGGACAGAATATGGTCTATATGATCTATCTGATCCTGGCTCATCCGTGCCCCTCCTTGACGAGGTCGGACGAGATCGCCTGGTTGCGTTCCAGGAACACGGTCGGGGCGCGATGGCCGATCAAGCCGCGCGGGCGCCAGATCATCAGCAGCACCATCGCCATGCCGAACACCAGCATGCGGTACTGGTCGAGCCCGCGAAACAGCTCGAAGCCGCCGATCATCGCGAGCGCGGCGAGCGCCACGCCGAGCTGCGAACCCATGCCGCCCAGCACCACGATCGCCAGCACCAGCGCCGATTCCTGGAAGGTGAAGGACTCCGGGCTGATAAAACCTTGTCGTGTGGCGAAGAACGCACCGGCGAAACCGCCGAACATGGCACCGGTGGCAAACGCCGTCAGCTTGGTCGTGGTGGTGTTGATGCCGAGCGCGCGGCAGGCGACTTCGTCCTCGCGCAG
>JAIEPP010000336.1 GCA_019748335.1 Xanthobacteraceae bacterium | reverse complement strand
CAGCGGGCAATTGTTGTCGGCGCTGTCCTATCGCGGCGTGCTCGCGCGCGGGTTTGCCCTCGTGCGCGATGCGAACGGTCATGCGCTTCATGCCGCGGCAGCTGTCGGGCCCAATGCGCATCTGTCGATCGAATTCGCCGACGGCCGCATCGGCGCCACCGCGGACTCCGACCGTCCACCAGCGACATCAGGTCCGACGAGCGATCCTAAGCCGGCCCCGCGCGAGGCGAAGACGATGGCCGCCAAGCGCGTCGTCAAGCCGATTGATCAGGGAAGTCTCTTTTAGCGTCTTTGTTTTGACGCGTTTTCTTCACGCGAACCGGTGTCCACTTCGCTTGAAAACGCTACCTTGCCAGCCACTCGGCGACACGCGCCTGCGCGTCCGAGCGGGCTTCGGCATCGGTGCCGATATGGCCGTGCTCGGGCAGCGCGGCGTCGCCGCCGCCGACCGCACGCAGCGGCAGGTTAGCGCGGTCGAAATCATGCGACGCGCCGGGATAGATCTCGATCCGGATCAATGCGCTGCGGCCGCGCGCGCCGTCGACCATCTGGCGGCAGGCGGACGGCGAACTGACGTCGTCCTTGGCACCGATCATCAGCAGTGTCGGCACCCGCGCGCTCCAGCCGAGACCGGAGGAAACGCGGCAGTCGGGATAGAACGCAACCGCGGAGCGAAAATCCGGAACGGCGCCGCGCGACGACAGTTGCGGACGCACCGCCCACAACAACGCGCTGCCGCCGCCCGCCCAACCCATCAGGCTGACGCGGTCATGCGCGACCCATGCCTGCTGCGAAAGCCATTGCCGCGCCGCGGTGATGTCGGCCACCCGCTCGCGGCGGGCCAGCACATGGCGCTCCTTGACCCGGCATTGCGGTCCCAATTCGCGCGAGCCGAAACTGTCCGGCAACAGCACCGCATGACCGGTCTTCAGGAGCTGTTCGGCCCAGTCGCGGTAGCGCGGCAGCACCGGCTCGGAATGTCCGCCCAGCCCGCCGCAGCCGTGCAGCGCGATCACGGTGGGAAACGGCCCGTCGCCATCTGGCTTGTAGAGCTGCGCGTGCAGGGTCAGGCTGGCCGAGGGGATATCGACCTGATGCGGGGCCGGCAACGGTGCGGCATTCGCGGCGCGGGCCACGGCAAGGAACGTCAGGAATAGTATTGCTGACAGCGGGCGCATCGGTCTCGGTCGGATCATGATGGCGCTGCTGATACAGCGAACCATGGATGCAAATCTACCATGCGGGATGGGCCGAAATTCATCACAAGTAGGTGGGTTTCGGGGGCGGACAGGCCGACCTATTTATGATAGATCGAATCCGGAAAATACACTTGGCTGGGCTTTTCGCAGGCCGGCCGATCGGAGAGTTTGACGGTGCTGAATAAATTCGGTCCCTCGGGGAATGGCGAAGCGCAGGTGCAATATCTGGACGGCGATTTCCGGGTGATCTCGCCCGGAACCTATGTGCGCTGCGCCATCACGGACGTGCGGATTCCGCTCGACGAGTTGAAATACTGGAGCGTCGACCTGCAGGAGGCCTATTCGGTGCCCAACGCCGTGCTGCAACGGCACTTTCCCGGCGAAGTGAAGGGCCAGGGCTAGTCGTCTTCGCGCTGCTTGCTCTCGCGCGCCTTGAACAGGCGCGCGGTGACGAATTTCCGCAAACCCGCCGCGTCGTCGAAGGCCAGCGTCACCGCGAAGGGCGCAATCTGCCGCGCCCAATCAGGCAGACCGCCGTCGCGCTTCAGCCGCGCCAAATCCTTTTCCGTCGTCACCAGCGTCAGCGCGTCGCGGCTGGCATCGGCGATCAGGCTTTCGATCTCGCTTTGCGAGAACGGATGATGGTCGGGGAAAGCGCGCCGCCGCACCACGTCGACGCCGCTGGCTTCCAGCGTATCAAAGAATCGCGCGGGATCGCCGATGCCGGCGAACGCCAACACGCGCCGGCCGCGCAGCAGCGCTGCCTGCGCCTCATCCGGCTTGAGATGCGCGCGCAGCACCGGCTTGCCCTGCGCCGCGATCTCGACGGCCAACGCTTCGGCGGCATTGCCGTTGCCGACAATGATCAGCGCGTCGGTGCGCGCCAGTTGCGGCCGCAACGGCGCACGCAGGGGGCCCGCGGGAAACACCTGCCCGTTGCCGAGACCGCGGTCGCCATCGATCACGATCAGTGACGCGTCCTTGGCAACTGCCGGGCTCTGAAAACCGTCGTCCATCAGGATCACGCTGGCGGCCAGCGACCGCGCCAGCGGCACGCCGTCGGCACGCTTGCGCGCGACCACCACCGGCAGCACGCCCGCCAGCATCAGCGGCTCGTCGCCGACATCGGACGCCGCATGCCTGGCAGGATCGACCTTGACCGGTCCGCGCAGTCTTCCGCCGTAACCGCGGCTCAGCACGACCGGCGTTTCGCCGAGTTCGCGCAGCAGCTTGGCCAGCGCCAGCACCGTCGGCGTCTTGCCGGCGCCGCCGACGTGATAGTTGCCGACGCAGAGCACGGGGATGCCGGCATCCAGTCCCCGATGCCGCAGACGGTTCGCGGCGATAGCGCCATAGAGCGCGCCAAGCGGCCTCAGCAGATGCGATTTCCACGAAGACGGGCCGTGCCAGAAGCCCGGCTCACGCATTCGTCGCTCCCATCTCAATCCGCAACTGCAACAGATAGGGCTCGAGCGCGGTGAGCGTCCGCTCCAGCGCGCCGCCGAGTTGCTCGACCACGCGCTCGGACGCCGCCAGCTGGACTTCACGGACCTTGGGATCGGCCAGCAACTGACCGAGCTGCTTCACCAGCGCTTCCTTTGTGTCGGCCTTGCGGGCGCCGCCGGCGGCATCGAGCGCCTCATAGACATCGGTGAAATTGAAAACGTGCGGGCCATGGACGACGGAGGCGCCGAGCTTGACCGCCTCGATCGGATTTTGTCCGCCATGCGCGACCAGCGATCCGCCCATGAACACGATCGGCGCCAGCCGGTAGAACAGCCCCATCTCGCCCATGGTGTCGGCGACATAGATATCGGTCGCAGCGGTCGGCAATTCCTCGCGCGAGCGCAACGCCGCTTTGAGTCCGGACGCGGCGATCATGCTTGATATGGCCGGGCCGCGGTCGGCATGCCGCGGCACGATCACGGTGAGCAGTTTTGGAAAGAATCCGGCGAGCGTCTTGTGGGTCTCGACCAGGATTTCTTCCTCGCCGGGATGGGTCGAGGCCGCGACCACGACCGGGCGCCCCCGCGTCACCGACATCAGCCCCTCGAGCTTGTTCGCGTCGGCCGGCGGCGCGGGAACGTCGAGTTTCAGGTTTCCGGTGACGGTGACGTTGGGGCTGCCCAGCGCCGCGAAGCGTTCGCCGTCGAGCTGCGACTGCGCGAGGCACAGTTCGAAGCGGCCGAGCAGCGCCGAGATCGTGCCCGAGACGCGGCGCCAGCGCGGAAACGAGCGCTGCGACATCCGGCCGTTGATCAGCACCATCGGCAGCCGCCGCGCCGCGCTCGACAGGATCAGGTTCGGCCACAGGTCGGACTCGATGAACAGCGCCAGCGAAGGCCGCCAGTGATCGAGAAACCGCGCGACATAGCGCGGCGAGTCGTAGGGCACGTATTGATGGATGACGTCGGCGGGAAACCGCTTGGCGACGATCGCCGCCGAAGTCACCGTGCCGGAGGTCAACAGGATGCGCAGATTCAACGCCCGCAGTTTTTCGATCAGGGCCGCGGCCGCCAGCACCTCGCCGACGCTGGCGCCGTGAATCCACACCAGCGGTCCGACCGGGCGAACATCGGCGCTGACGCCGCGGCGCTCGCCGACGCGCGCCGGATCTTCCTTGCCGAGCTTCAGCCGCCGATTGATCAACGCCGGCGACAACGGCACCATCGCGGACGACAGTTTCCGGTAGACACGCAACGTCATCGGCAGCGGATCAGCCAAGGGCGGCCTCCGGGCGACCCACGGCGGCATAGGCGCGCCGGGTCGCTTCGTTCAGATAGGTCTCGACCTGCAACCGCAGTTTTTCCATGGTCTCGGCATCGGCGTCGGGCGGTACGTAGACCGCATCAATGCCTACCACGGCGCCGCGCCCGAAGGGTAAATTGATGGTGGTGGAGTCCCAGTTTTTCAACCTGACGAAGCGGCTGGTCACCATCGCAAACGGCATGATCGGCCGCCCCGATTCGCGCGCCAGCATGATCACGCCGAGCCCCACCACCCGCGCGCGCTTCGGCACGTCGGCGGTGGTGGCGACATTCCAGTTGTCTTGCAGCGCCTGCAGCATTTCCCTGAAAGCACCGACGCCGCCCTTGCGATGAAATGCGCCGCCGTGATCGCCGGAGCCCCGGATCGTGGCGATCCCGAGCCGCTCCGCCGCGATGGCATTGAATTCGCCGTCGCGGTGCCGCGAGATCAGGACCTTGGCGCGATGGCTTTCCTTGGTCTTGATGAACGGCGTCATGAAATGCTGGCCGTGCCAGAACGCGAAGATCGCCGGCTGCTGCGCCTCGACGATGTCGTAGACGTCGGCCGGGTCGTAGCTGAAGCGGTTGGTCAGCCAGACCAGCCGCAGGTATTCGGCCGCGAGGAAACC
>JAIEPP010000114.1 GCA_019748335.1 Xanthobacteraceae bacterium | reverse complement strand
GCCAGGCCTGCAGCGCCGACTGCGCCAGGAACTGCTCTGCCGCGTTCAGACCGCTGATATTGTAAGTAATGGTGTTGGACGCCCAGTGATGGGCGATCGTGTTGTTGTATTGCCAGAAGCCGTTGACCAGGTAGTCCGCGAGCGTCGAGATCGCCGCGACCGGCTTCGCGGCATTGGTGCTGATGGTGGTGACGACAGAGGCGTCGGCCAGCGCAAATGGTTCGCCTTGGTCGAATAACAGCCCGCCGTTGTCCGCGGCACGCACGGGACCGTCGATCCCGCTGTCAAACGACAGCGAAGTCAACACATCATCGGAAAGCAAAGTGCTCTTCTTCATCTGATCAGCCGCGGTCTGGATCCATGATGCGGCTAGCCTAAAGTCGCCGCATTAAGGCTTGTTTACCAGCGGTTTTTGTTGCGAGTCCGGTTTAGAAAGCCTTACGGCAAAGGCGACAAATCGACCGGTACCGCGCGGGCGCGTTCAGTTGGTCTTCCCAGGGCCGCTATTTGACGCCGGCCAGAAACCCGGGATCGAACCCTCGCGGGGCGTTCGCACCGGCCGAAATGCGATCGCCCCCGGCAGTTGCCGCCCGACGGACCAACAGTTGGAATCCCGGGCAAGATTGGCTAAGTCAGATGACGGGGCCCCCTTTCCCGCGGAATCCCAAAAAAGAAGGTTTCTCAATGCCTTTCCCACGCGCCTCACAAGCCCTAACCCGCTTCACCGTGCTCGATCTCACCCGTGTCCGTTCCGGGCCCACCTGTGTGCGGCAGCTGGCGGACTGGGGCGCCAATGTCATCAAAATCGACGCGCTGCTGGAAGACGCCGGCGGGGAACAGTTGGGGGGCGCGCGCCAAGGCTCGGACTTCCAGAATTTGCACCGCAACAAACGGGCGATGACCCTGAACCTGAAGGACCCCAAGGGCCTGGAAGTGTTCAAGCGGCTGGCTGAACAGGCCGACGTGGTGGTTGAGAACTTCCGCCCCGACGTCAAGACCAAACTCGGGATCGACTATGAGAGCCTGCGCCAGATCAACCCCAGGATCGTCTATGGCAGCATCTCCGGCTTCGGCCAGGACGGCCCCTATCACAAGCGGCCGGGCTTCGATCAGATCGCGCAGGGCATGGGCGGGCTGATGTCGATCACCGGCGCGCCGGGCGAAGGCCCGATGCGGGTCGGCATCCCCGTCGCCGACCTCACCGCGGGCCTGTTCTGCGCCATCGGCATCCTCACCGCGCTTTTGGAGCGCGACGTTTCCGGCCAGGGCCAGTGGGTGCAGACCTCGCTGTTGCAGGCGCAGATTTTCATGCTCGATTTCCAGGCCTCGCGCTGGCTGATGGAAAAGGAAGTCGCCCAGCAGGCCGGCAATAACCACCCGACCAGTATTCCGACCGGCGTGTTCAAGACCTCGGATGGCTACATCAACATCGCCACCACTGGCGGCCGCATCTGGGAGCGCTGTGCGCAGGCGCTGGGCGCCCCGGAACTCTTCACCCATCCCGATTACGCTACCGCGCCGCTGCGCTCCAAGAACCGCGATGCGCTGAACGCCGTGATCGACAAGCTGACGCAGAAGAAGTCCACCGAGACCTGGGTCACCGAACTCAACGCTGCCGGCGTCCCCTGCGGCCCGATCTATTCGATCGACCAGATGTTCGACGACGCCCAAGTCAAGCATCTCGGCATCGCCCAGCACGTGCCCAACGACGAGAACCGCCAGATCCAGCTGGTCGGCCAGCCCGTGAGCCTGTCGCGCACGCCGAGCAAGATGGCCGCGCGACCACCGGAATTCGGTGAACAGACCGAAGAAGTATTAGCCGAATTCGGTTTCGACCAAAACGAGATCGCGGAACTGCGCCAGCGCAGAGTTGTCTGAGAAATCATTTTCGCACAGGTCAGCTCGTAGGCGCGGCTTGAAAACGAGGTTGACGATGAGAACGAATCAAAAAATAACCGATGCGGCAAAAAATATTCTGGCACATTTACGGGAGCTAGATAATCCAAAGGATGCAATTTCCGCCATACTGATTGCCCACGTTGCGCTATCTCGTCACTACGCTAAAGATGGCATAAAGATAGATGATTTGATCGAGAGATATGGCGCAGCATTTAAGAGACTTTTCGACGAAACAGAATTGACGTAACGTGATGCTGGCTGCTGATCGTTGGCTTGATCGAGATAATTGATTGAAGCGAGCGTTTTTGACCTTACCGACGTACGAGGCCGTCGGAAGCTCGACGAAACGCGGCGGGCGCATGACACTGCCAATTGCCTTTTCGATTAAGGGCCAGGCGAGCAACACGATGGTGAGCGTCGAGATCGAGCCGACCAGGCCAGTCGACCAGAACACCTTCATATCGCCGCTGGAGCCGATCATCGACAGGCGAAACGCGTCCTCGGCGCGGTTGCCGAGCACCAGCGCCAGGGTGAACGATGCCAACGGAATGCCGATCATCTTGAAGACGTAACCGACCACGCCAAAGCCTAGGATCGGCCAGATGTCGAACATCACGTTCTGGATCGCGAAGGCGCCGATGGCGCAGGAGACCACGATCATGGGCGCTACGGCTGCAAGCGGCACTCTCAGGATCGAAACAATGATCGGCACAGTCACAGGCACCCACACCAAGCCGCCGACATTGCCAAGATATGCCCGAGGCCTTCAGACTCCAGATCTCTTTTGAATTTTACCCGCGCCAACTGCGCAGGTTATCCTTTCAGCTTACACCTCGCCAAAGTCCCACAGGGGTGATGTTCGGCATCGGAAGTGGTCGTTTGCGGGGCGCGACCATCACGACGTCAGAAGAGTAGCATCTTCTCTGGCCAGGAGACGAAGTCGCCTAAGACGGCGACCTGCATCCCGCCAGATGGCGCCGCCTGATCCATCCCTAGACACGCTTACCGCTAAATGATGAGCTAGATGTTGAACCTAGCTGATCAGCTCGGCCTTACGGTATACGACGCCGCCTACCTTGAGCTCGCCCAACGAAGATTATTGCCGCTTGACCGGGAACACAGGCTGCCGCGACCGCCACCGGTGTGACCGTGCTCGGGAGCTGAACCTTCGGCAAGTCTTCCGAAAAGACCTCGGAGTCGGTCGGGTCGGCATGTTTTGATACTTCGAACAACTGGACGACTTGGAAAAGAACATATCCGATTTTGCGGAGAGGTTGGGCGCGATGAATAATAACGGTGGCACCTAGCTAGGCCAACGCTTACGCCTCCGCCGAACGCCAAAACCGCACCACACTTGATAACGCCTTGTCGATCACGGGCCAAAACAGCAGCACGATCGCGAGCGTCGTGATCGAGCCGACGAGGCCGTTCGACCAGAACACCTTCATGTCGCCGCCGGAGCCGATCATCGACAGCCGGAACGCGTCCTCGGCGCGGTTGCCGAGCACCAGCGCCAGCGTGAATGGCGCCAGCGGAATGCCGATCTTCTTGAAGACGTAACCGACGACGCCGAAGCCGAGCATCAGCCAGATGTCGAACATCGCGTTCTGGATCGCATAGGCGCCGATCGCGCAGGACACCACGATCATCGGTGCGACGGCCGCGAACGGCACCCGCAGGATAGACGCAAAGATCGGTACCGTCGTCAGCACCAGCACCAGACCAACGACATTGCCGAGATACATCGAGGCGATCAGGCCCCAGACAAAATCCTTGTGCTCGACGAACAGCAGCGGGCCAGGGTTGAGGCCCCACACCATCAGGCCGCCAAGCAAAATCGCAGCAGTGCCGGAGCCGGGAATGCCGAGTGCCAGCATCGGCAGCAGCGCCGCCGTACCCGACGCATGCGCCGCGGTTTCCGGCGCGAACACGCCCTCGATGCGGCCCTTGCCAAAACTGTCGGGATCCTTGGAGAAGCGCTTGGCGAGATTGTAGCCCATGAACGAGGCCGCGATGGCGCCGCCCGGCGTGATGCCGAGCCAGCAGCCGATAAAGGACGAGCGCAACAGCGTCACCCAGTATTTCGGCAGGTCCTTCCAGACCGCCAGCACCACGCGAAGGCTGATGCCGGCGGCGTGACCGCGCAGCGCCAGGCGCTCTTCCATCGTCAACAGAATTTCGCTGATGCCGAACAGGCCGATGACCGCGACCAGGAAGTTGACACCGCGCAGCAACTCCGACGACCCGAAGGTCATGCGCAACTGGCCCGACACCGTGTCCATGCCGATGCCGGCGAGCAGCAGGCCGAGCGACATCGAAATCACCGTCTTGTGCTTGTCTTCGCGGCCGAGGCCGACGAACGAGCAGAAGGTAAGCAGATAGACCGAGAAGAATTCCGGCGGGCCAAATTTGAGCGCAAAGGAAGAAATCATCGGCGCCAGAAAGGTAATCAGGAGCACCGCGACCAGCGAGCCGATAAAGGACGAGGTGAACGCCGCCGTCAGCGCCTCCGCCGCCCTGCCCTGTTGCGCCATCGGATAGCCGTCGAAGGTGGTCGCGACCGACCAGGCCTCACCGGGAATGTTGAACAGGATCGAGGTGATGGCGCCGCCGAACAGCGCGCCCCAGTAGATGCAGGACAGCATCACGATCGCCGAGGTCGGATCCAT
>JAIEPP010000234.1 GCA_019748335.1 Xanthobacteraceae bacterium | reverse complement strand
CCACCGGTCAGCACCTTGCCGGATGACGGCACCACGGTGTTGTAGGCGCGGCCCAGACGCGTGATCGAATCGAGCAGGATGACGACGTCGCGGCCGTGTTCGACCAGCCGCTTGGCCTTCTCGATCACCATCTCGGCGACCTGGACGTGACGCACCGCTGGTTCGTCGAAGGTGGATGACACCACCTCGCCCTTCACCGAACGCTGCATGTCCGTGACTTCTTCCGGACGTTCGTCGATCAGCAGCACGATCAGATAGCATTCCGGATGATTGGCGGTGATGGAGTGCGCGATGTTCTGCATCAGCACCGTCTTGCCGGTGCGCGGCGGTGCCACGATGAGGGCGCGCTGGCCTTTGCCGATCGGCGCGACGATGTCGATCACCCTTGCGGAAAGGTCTTTTCTCGTCGGGTCTTCGAGCTCGAGGCGGAAACGCTGATCCGGGAACAGCGGTGTCAAATTGTCGAAATTGACCTTGTGCTTGGACTTTTCCGGGTCTTCGAAATTGAGGGTGTTGACCTTCAGCAGCGCGAAATAGCGTTCGCCTTCCTTCGGGCTGCGGATATGGCCTTCGATGGTATCGCCGGTGCGAAGTCCGAAGCGGCGGATCTGCGACGGCGACACGTAGATATCGTCCGGGCCCGGCAAATAATTGGCATCGGGAGAGCGCAAGAATCCGAAGCCGTCGGAGAGAACCTCGACGACGCCTTCGCCGATAATGTCGGTTTCCTGAATCGCGAGTTGCTTGAGAATGGCGAACATCAGCTCCTGCTTGCGCATGGTGCTGGCATTTTCGACCCCGTTCTCTTCCGCAAACGAGACAAGCTCGGCCGGCGTCTTAGCTTTGAGGTCCTGGAGTTTCATTTCCCGCATTGGGGGTCGTCCTGTGGAGTGTCTTGGGGGAAGGGATGCGAGGTGGCTTTAAGAAAAAGCGGACACGAGAAATCGAAGGTCCGCAGGTCTAAGCAAGGAAAGCGCCGGTGAGGCTTCAAACCTGATGGGGCGGCCGGTCCAATGAGGAAACCGGGACACGACCACATCCGCCTGCGTGGGGTGGGATTTCAACAATATAGAAAATCGGCTGGCGCTGCGCAAGCCGGTGAGGGGTTCGCTGACCAACGAAGCGCCGTCTAAAACGGCTTCACCACCACCAGGATAACGATGAAAATCATCAGCGCGGTGGGTACCTCATTGATAATCCGATAGAATTTCTGGCTTCTGGTATTCCGGTCCGCTGCAAAATCCTTAACGCAACGGGAAAAAAAGCCGTGGACGCCCGACATCAGCAGCACCAGTGTAAATTTCGCGTGGAACCAGCCGGAAACGTACCAGTGCGCACTCCAGGCCAGATACAACCCGGCCAGCCAGGTGACGATCATCGCCGGATTGATGATCGCCTTCAGCAGCCGCCATTCCATGACCTTGAACGTCTCGGATTGCTTGGAGCCGACCTCGGCGTCGCAGTGGTAGACGAACAGCCGCGGCAGATACAGCATGCCCGCCATCCACGCGATGACCGCAATCACATGCAGCGCCTTGATCCACTCGTACATCGCGATAGCCCTTGCCTGTCCCTGAAACCTTCGAGCGAAACCATCCCGCCATTCCGGCGTTGCAAAGAAGCGCTGCCAGCGTCGGAGCGAGACATATCCTCAAAGCACCGCTTCTCTAAACTAATAATTCTAGAATCTTAGGTTAGAGTCTAAGTAGCGGTGAATTGGACTCATACAAAACAGTCACGCATCTTTGCTCGACTTGTTCACATCGATCACCGATTCCAGGCGCGGACATGATCTTCCGAATAATGTAACTTGCATCAAATGCTTGCGCCGTTCTGTGGGCAGCTTATGAAGAGACAAATCCACAACTTCCCACTACCGTGCGAACCGACCACCTGACTTGTCCTCGCGGACGGCCCTGTGAAGAAAAGTCCGGGTTATCCCTGACGTGGCGACCCAGGGCCAAATATCTCGGATAAGCTCCACAGACATTCACAGGTTACACAGGGGTTCTGGTGCCCACGACCGGCAACTATTTTCATCTTCATCTGGTCTCCGATTCGACCGGTGAGACGCTGATCACGGTGGCGCGCGCGGTGGCTGCGCAATACGCCAATGTCAGTGCGGTCGAGCACGTGTATCCGCTGGTGCGCAGCCAGAAGCAGCTCGATCGCGTGCTCGATGAAATCGAGGAGGCGCCGGGCATCGTGCTTTTCACGCTGCTGGAAAAGGACCTGGTCAGCCGGCTGGAAGCCAAATGCAGGGACATCAACATTCCGAGCCTGTCGATTATCGGGCCGGTCATGCAGTTGTTCGAGGCTTATCTGGGCGCCGCCACTACCGGGCGCGTCGGCGCCCAGCACGTCCTGAACGCGGAATATTTCAAGCGCATCGACGCCTTGAACTACACCATGATCCATGACGACGGCCAGCATGTCGAAGGCCTGGAAGATGCCGACGTGGTGCTGGTCGGGGTGTCGCGCACCTCGAAGACGCCGACCTCGATCTATCTCGCCAACCGCGGCATCCGCACCGCAAACGTGCCGCTGGTGCCGGGTATCCCGCCGCCGCATCAGCTGGAGACGCTGAAGAAGCCGCTGGTCGTCAGCCTGCATGCCACCCCGGAACGGCTGATCCAGGTAAGGCAGAACCGGCTCTTGAGCATGGGCGCCGAGTCAGGCAACGACGACTACATCGATCGCCAGTCCGTCGCCGATGAAGTGGCCTATGCACGAAAGCTGAGTGCAAAGTTCGGTTGGGCGCAGCTCGACGTGACGCGGCGTTCGATCGAGGAAACCGCAGCCGCCATCATGAAGCTGTTTACCGACCGCCAGCGGCAGCGGCTTCCGGAATGATGTGTTCGCGATGACGATCTGGCGCGGCAACAGTCCTCTGATCCTGGCCTCGCAAAGCCGCGCGCGGCAGATGCTGCTCGGCAATGCCGGGATTTCCTTCGAGGCCGTTCCCGCAGACATTGACGAACGCGCGGCACAGAAGAATTCCGGCCTCACATCGCCCGGGGAGATCGCGGGCCTGTTGGCCCGCGAGAAGGCCCTGTTCGTGTCGTCGAAAAATCCCGGACGCTATGTGATCGGCGCCGATCAAACGCTGGCGCTCGGACAACGGTTGTTCAGCAAGCCGTCGGGAAGGGCGCAGGCGGCCGAGCAGTTGCGGTTGCTGGCCGGCAATAGTCACGAACTGCACTCCGCCGTTGCGGTTATCAGAGACGGCAAGATATTGTTCGCTGATGTCGCTATCGCCACCATGTCCATGCGGTCTCTCGGTGACGGCGAGATATCAGCCTATCTCGATGCAGCCGGGGAGGCGGTAACGACCAGTGTCGGCGCCTATCAGCTGGAGGGGCTGGGGGTGCATCTGTTCGAGCGCATCGCCGGCGACCACTTCACCGTCCTCGGCCTGCCGCTGCTGCCATTGCTGAAATTCCTGCGCGACGAGCGGTTGCTCGGTATCTGAAACCATCCTACACGGCGACCTTGATGCTGATCCTTGGACTGACCGGCTCGATCGGAATGGGCAAATCCACCACCGCCAAGCTGTTCATGGAGGCGGGCGTTCCGGTTTACGACGCCGATGCCGCGGTTCACAAAATCTATGAAGGCGAGGCGGCGCCGGCTGTCGAGGCTGCGTTTCCGGGAACAACTGTCGACGGCAAGGTCGATCGCGCCAAACTTTCCGCCAAGGTGGTGCAGGATCCGGCCGCCATCAAACGGCTCGAGCAGATCGTTCATCCGATGCTGGGCGCTTCGCGTCAAAAGTTCCTGGCGGAAGCCGAACAGTCCGGCGCGCCCGTCGTGGTGATGGATATCCCGCTGTTGTATGAGACCGGCGGCGAGAAGCGCGTCGATGCCGTGGTGGTGGTCACGACCTCCCCGGAAACCCAGCGCGAACGGATTCTGGCGCGTGGAACCATGACGCCGGAAGCGCTCGAAGCCATTCTGGCGCGTCAACTGCCCGATGCCGAAAAGCGCAAGCGCGCGGATTTCGTCGTGGATACCTCGCACGGACTTGAGCCGGTGCGTGCGGCCATCCGCGACATTCTGGCCGAGGTCGTTAAGATGCCGCAGCGGGGAACCTGATTCGCCCGCCTCGATTTTCTGCCTCAATCCCTTGGCGAGCCATGCGCGAAATCGTTCTCGATACCGAAACCACAGGCCTCGATCCGCTGCGCGGCGACCGGCTGGTCGAAATCGGCTGCGTTGAGATCTACAACCGCATGCCGACAGGGCAGACCTACCACTGCTACATCAATCCCGAGCGCGACATGCCGGCGGAAGCGTTTGCCGTGCACGGCCTGTCGGCCGAGTTCCTGGCCTCAAAGCCGTTGTTCACCGACGTGGTCGACGCGTTCCTGGAATTCATCGGCGATGCGCCGCTGGTGATCCACAACGCCTCGTTCGACATCAGTTTCATCAATGCCGAGCTCGACCGCATCAAGCGGCCGCCGATCCCGCGCGACCGGCTGGTCGATACGCTGCTGCTGGCGCGCCGCAAGCATCCGGGCGTGTCGAACCGGCTGGATGACCTCTGCTCGCGTTATGCGATCG
>JAIEPP010000147.1 GCA_019748335.1 Xanthobacteraceae bacterium | reverse complement strand
TTGCCGAGCTTGTCCTTCAGCCGCTGAAAGCGGATCTCGTTGATCGACCCGTCAGGTGCAAAGCGCGGCATCAGGAAACAGCTCAACCCCTCCTCGGCCTGCGCCAGCACCAGGAAGCCGTCGCACATCGGCGCCGACATGAACCATTTGTGTCCGGTGATGCGATAGGCGCTGCCGTCGCGCTCCGCCCGGGTCATGTTGGAGCGAACGTCGGTGCCGCCCTGTTTCTCGGTCATGCCCATGCCGAGCGTCATGCCACGCTTGGTCCACCACGGCGCAAACGAAGGATCATAGGCCCGCGTTCCCAACACAGGCATCACCCTCGCCAGCAGGTCCGGCTGCTGCACCAGCGCCGCCACCGAGGCGCGCGTCATCGTGATCGGACAGAGATGCCCGGTCTCGACCTGGGCGGCGATATAGAATTTGGCGGCACGGATCACTTCCGACGCGCCGCCGGCCGGCTGGCCCGCCGCGTTCCAGGTCGAATTGTGCACGCCGCCGTGCACCGAATGCGCCATCAGTTCGTGATAGGCCGGGTGAAACTCTACCTCGTCGCGCCGGTTGCCGCGCGAATCGAAGGTCCGCAGTTTGGGTGTGTTCTCGTTGGCGATGCGGCCCCGCTCCGCCATCGCGGCCGAGCCCCAGTGCCGGCCGAAATCGGACAGTTCGCCCTGCGCCGCCGCGCCGCCATTGGCGCCCACCGCGTCCACCAGCGGCCGGTCCACCCTGAACAGGTCGACGTCTTCGAACGGCGGCGACTGGTTGAAGACCTCGTGCGTCGCGAATGATGCCTGGCTCATGGGGTCCTGACGATCCGGAATCAATTGCGCCTTGCCTTGATCGGGAAATCATAGGCCTGCCCGCCCGCGGCCGGCAGCGAAAAGTGCCACCACTCTTTCGAATAGTTTACAAATCCTCGCCGCGCCATCAGCAGAACCAGCTTCTCCCGCCACCGGCGCTGGGCCGCTGTGATGGATTTCGCCGACGTATGCGCCTTGACGTCGGAACAGTCGTAGCCGGTGCCCATGTCGACGCTGCCTTCCGGCGCGCGAAGGCCGGCATTGGCGATGCAGTCGCCATAGGTTTTTCCCGGATCGAACACGGCCGAATTGTCGGCTTTCAGATCGACCAGCGTGAGGTCCAGTGCCGCGCCGGTGGAATGGCCGGAACGCTCGGCGATGTAGCCGAGCCGGAACAGGTCCTGCTTGCTGAACGCCGGATTGTAGCGCTTGCCGGCCGGCGTTTCCATTCCGTCCCGCGACCACGCCACCATGTCGGCGACCGCGCGCTCCGGCCGGTAGCAGTCGAACATCTTCAGCGACAGGCCCTGCAGCGCGAGTTCCTCTTGGACGTGCTGCAGCAACACACCGACCTCGCGCTTCACCACGCATTCGCCGGCCCCATAGCCCCGCAGCGGTCGGCCCATGAAATTGTTCGAGCCGGCGTAGTGGATGTCCTGAATGATGGAGGGGTCGATATCCCGGAGGTAGACGAAGCCGGCCGGCAGGCTTTGTGCGGCGGCCGCCCCCGGCCCCAACACGATGCCAAGCGCGGTTAACGTGATCGCTAAAATGTGTTGCCAGCTCTGCATCGGATGCCTTCCCGAGGGCGACAATACGGCCCCCCTCTTTACCCTCCCCCGCGACAGACCGGGGGATAACTCGGAACCGCTTTATTCGCGCTTGCCCCGTCCACCATCCGCCCCTATAGCTCTCGTTTTAATGACCCCTGTATCGAAATCGACCTTCGTCCTCGGTCACCGGCATCTGCTGGGAATCGAGGGACTTTCCGCTGCCGATATTACCGGCCTGCTCGACCTTTCCGAGGAATATGTCGAGCTCAACCGCCAGGTCGACAAGAAGCGCACCAGTTTGCGCGGTCGCACCCAGGTGAACCTGTTCTTCGAGGCTTCCACCCGGACCCAGTCCTCGTTCGAACTGGCCGGCAAACGTCTCGGTGCCGACGTCATGAACATGTCGGTGTCATCGTCCTCGATCCGCAAGGGCGAGACGCTGATGGACACCGCGGTGACGCTCAACGCCATGCACCCGGATATCCTGGTGGTGCGGCACCACGCCTCCGGCGCGGTGGAACTGCTGGCTCGCAAGGTTGACGGTTCCGTGATCAATGCCGGCGACGGCGCCCACGAACATCCGACCCAGGCGCTGCTGGACGCGCTGACCATCCGCCGCAACAAGGGCCGGCTGGAGGGGCTCGTGATCGCGATCTGCGGCGACGTGATGCATTCCCGGGTCGCCCGCTCCAACATCCTGCTGCTCAACACCATGGGCGCCCGCGTCCGCGTGGTGGCGCCCTCCACGCTGTTGCCGCGCGGCATCGAGCGGATGGGCGTCGAGGTGGCGCGCGACATGCGCGAGGGCCTCAACGGCGCCGATATCGTGATGATGCTGCGGCTGCAGCGCGAGCGCATGAACGGCTCCTTCGTGCCGTCGACCGGCGAATACTTCCACTATTTCGGCCTCGACCAGAAGAAGCTCGCTTACGCCAAGCCCGACGCGCTGGTGATGCATCCAGGGCCGATGAATCGCGGCGTCGAGATCGACTCGATCGTGGCCGATGGCGCGCAATCGCTGATCCGCGAACAGGTGGAAATGGGAGTGGCGGTGCGGATGGCGGTGCTCGAAGCGCTCGCCCGCAACCTGCCGAACGCTTGACATGCTGACAGACCGCCGCCCGATCCTGCTTGCCAACGCCCGCGTCGTCGATCCCTCCAGGGATTTCGACGGCCCCGGCGACGTGCTCATCGCCGACGGCATCATCCGCGACAGCAAGCGCGGCATCGGCGCCGCCGGCGTCCCCGAAGGCACCGACATCATCAATTGTGCCGGCAAGATCGTCGCGCCCGGACTGATCGACATGCGCGCCTTCGTCGGCGAGCCCGGCGCCAGCCATCGCGAGACCTTTGCCTCGGCGAGCCAGGCGGCGGCGGCCGGCGGCATCACCACCATCATCTGCCAGCCGGACACCTCGCCGGTGATCGACAATTCGGCGACGGTGGATTTCGTGCTGCGCCGCGCCCGCGACACCGCCATCGTCAACATCCACCCGATGGCGGCTTTGACAAAGGGCATGGCGGGCCAGGAAATGACCGAGATCGGCCTGCTGAAGGCCGCCGGCGCCGTCGCCTTCACCGACGGCGACCGCAGCGTCACCAACGCCCAGGTGATGCGCCGGACGCTGACTTACGCGCGCGATTTCGACGCCTTGATCGTGCACCACACCGAGGATCCCGATCTGGTCGGTGAAGGCGTCATGAACGAAGGCGAGTTCGCCGCAAGGCTCGGCCTGGTCGGCATTCCCAATGCCGCCGAGGCCGTCATGCTGGAGCGCGACATGCGGCTGGTGGCGCTGACCGGCGGTCGCTATCACGCGGCGTCGCTGAGCTGCGTCGAGTCGCTGGAAATCCTGCAGCGCGCCCGCGACGCCGGGCTCGCGGTCAGCGCATCAGTGTCGATCAACCACGTGACCTTGAACGAAAACGACATCGGCCCCTATCGGACGTTCCTGAAACTGTCGCCGCCGCTACGCAGCGAGGACGACCGCCTCGCGCTGGTCGCAGCCGTCGCCTCCGGACTGATCGATGTCGTGATGTCCGATCACAATCCGCAGGACGTCGAAGTGAAGCGGCTGCCGTTCGCGGAAGCGGCTTCCGGCGCGGTCGGCCTGCAAACCATGCTGCCGGCGGCGCTGCGGCTCATTCACAACGGCGAGATGGATTTCAAGACGCTGATCCGGGCGATGTCGACCCGCCCCGCCGAACTGCTCGGCCTCCCCGGCGGCACGCTGCGCGCGGGTTCGCCCGCTGACCTCGTCGTGATCGATCCCGATACGCCCTGGGTGCTCGATCCCGCCGATCTCAAGTCGCAATGCAAGAACACGCCGTTCGACGATGCGCGCTTTTCGGGCCGCGTCGTCCGTACTATCGTCGGCGGACGGACGGTCTATGAGCATGTCTGACATAGCGTTTTCAAGCGAAGTGGGCACCGGTTCGCGTCAAGAAAACGCGTCAAAAAGAACTTCGAGATGCGCCAATGCGCGGGAAATTTGTAGCGACAGGGGCAACAGCCATGACGTCTGACGCCTTTCTCGTCGTCGCGTTCGGGGTCGGCTATCTCTTCGGCTCGATTCCGTTCGGACTGATCCTGACCAGCCTCGCCGGCACCCAGGACCTGCGCTCGATCGGCTCCGGCAGTATCGGCGCCACCAACGTGCTGCGCACCGGCAACAAGGGCCTCGCCGTCGGAACGCTGCTCGGCGATGCGCTCAAGGGCACCATCGCCGTGGTCATCATGGGGTATTACGCCGGACCCAATGCGGCGATGCTGGCGGCGCTCGGCGCCTTTCTCGGCCACCTGTTCCCGGTCTGGCTCAAGTTCAAGGGCGGCAAAGGTGTCGCGACCTATATCGGCGTACTGATCGGGCTGTTCTGGCCGGCCGCGATCGTGTTCTGCGTGATGTGGCTCGCGGTGGCCTTTGCCACCCGCTACTCATCGCTGTCAGCGCTGGTCGCGGGGTTCGT
>JAIEPP010000548.1 GCA_019748335.1 Xanthobacteraceae bacterium | reverse complement strand
CGGCCTGCGGCTACCTGTTTCTCGGTGCCACCACCCGCGAGGTCGCGCCCGATGCGGTGGTCGCGGTGCATAATTCCAAGCTGACACTGGTGGTCCATGGACAGCCCCCGCCGCGGCTGGTCGCGGAATTCAGGGAGCGCGGCATGGCGAAGGCCGACCGCGAGCGCGCGGCCTTCGTCGTTTCCATGGGCATCAGCCGCGAACTCGACGATCTCATCAAGACTGTGAAATTCGAGAGCATTCACGCCTTGACCCGGACCGAGCTCTATCGCTTCGGCATCGATACGCGCCCGCTGCCGGAGACCGCGTGGACGCTGGAAGCCGCGACCCGTCCCTATGTCCGCAAGGTCGCCGTGCTGAAGCAAGGGGATGGCGGATCGTTTCGGGCGATGGAGTGGCGCCTGTTCTGCGAGAACGGGAAGCGCGCGCGGCTGATGTTCGTCCGGGAATCCGATCCCGCTGCTGCAGCCACCAGCACGGTGATGATGATGGCGGGCACGGAAAAGTCCGTGGCCTTCGGAAAATTCCCCGCGCGCGTCGGTAAATACGAAGTCTGGAGCGAAGTCGTTGCGCTTGACGCCATGGAGGCGATCCTTGCGGCCCCGCGCCTGCAAATAGGCGAGGGCACCCAGGCGGCCGAAGGCAAGGCCAACCTCGCGACATTCGACATCGACACGGTTGGCCTCGGGACATCGTGGTCGCAGCTCCTGACATCGTGCCCCGCGACCGGCGTCCGCCCGGCGGCCTCAACCGACCTCAACGCCGTTCCCGCCAAGTAGGCAGCCGGTGCGGACAAGGCCCGCGATCAACCGCTGGCATGCATTTGGATGCAGTTGCATTAAAGTCGCCAGCTGATATACGCGCGCGGTGAAACGCTTTGCTCCCACCGCCTTGATGCTCGGCAACATCGTCACCGGCTGCTCGGTGATCGCGCCGGCCGGCATGCTCCCGGAGTTGTCAGGTGATCTTGGTGTCAGCGTCGCTACCGCGGGGCTGCTGATCACCTTCGGTGCGATCGTGCTGTGCATCGGTTCGCCGCTGACGGCTTGGCTGACCTCAAGGATCGACCGCCGCCGTTTGCTGACAGCGACACTGCTGGTGCTCGCGCTGACCAATGTCGCCTCGGCCTTTGCGCCTGACTACACCAGCCTGCTGGTCATTCGGCTGGTCATGCTGGCGGTCGGCGCGCTCTATACACCGCAAGCCGCCGGGACCGCCGCGCTGATCGTGCCCGAGCAAAAGCGCGGCAGCACCATCGCCTACATCTTTCTCGGCTGGTCGCTGGCGGCCGCCATCGGCCTGCCGCTGATTACATTTACAGCCAGCCGTTATGGCTGGCGAGCGGCCTACGGCGGCATCGGCGCGCTGGGTTGCCTGAGTTTCCTGCTGCTGGCGTGGCGTCTGCCGGGCGGGCTGCTGGGCACGCCCATCGACCTCAAGACATGGGCTGCCGTCGGCCGTAACCGGACGATCCTGCTGTTGCTGACCATCACGACATTGCAGATGTCCGGCCAGTTCGTGGTGTTCACCTTCATGGGGCCGCTACTGGCCAAACTGACCGGGGCGGGGCCGGACGCGATCGGGCTGGCGTTTGCGTGTTACGGCGTGTGCGGCTTCATCGGGGTTGCCGTCGCAAGCCGCATCGTCGATTCCTGGGGCGCCTGGAAAACTTCGATGCTGTTCACGGTGTTGCTGCTGGCCGGCGTCTGCGGCTGGGCGCTCAGCGCCGGCTTCTATCCGCTAATGGTGGCATCCGTCGCGATCTGGGGATTGGGCTTTGCGTCCACCAACTCGATGCAGCAGGTGCGGCTGGTCGGCGCGGAACCCGCGCTCGCCTCGGCCTCGGTGTCGCTCAATACCTCGGTGCTCTATGTCGGACAGGCGGTCGGGTCCGCCATCGGCGGCTGGCTTTACGCGCGCGATCTGCTGCATGCGACCGGCTTCGTCGCGACAGCCTTTGTCGCGCTGGCGCTGATATTGGTGATCCTGACCAAGCCAAAGAAAGCCTAAAGCGTTTTCGAGCGAAGTGGGCACCGGTTCGCGTGAAGAAAACGCGTTAAAACAAAAAGCTAGTCGGCGATCCGGGTCAGGATCGCCTTGAAGTGGACGCCGGGCAACTGCAGCGCGGTGCCCTCGAAGTCCACCATGCCGCCATGGTCCGCGCCCTTCAGCGTCAGCGTGATCATGTCGATTCCAAACAGCGGCTTGAACGCCGGATCGGCGTTGTGGCGTTGCGTCGTCACCTTGACCTGAATGCCGTCGCCCTTGTCGGTGTAGCTGCCGATGAAGGCGAACGCCGAATTGCCGCCCCGAAGCTTGCCGTTGATGGCGTAAACCACGCCGGACCCTGTTCCATGCACGGTATGAAATTCAACCTTGTATAGACCTTCTTGCAAAACCCATCCCCGGAAATTGTGTCCCCACACGGCCGCACCCTATGGCGCGGGCGGGTGTTGAACAATGTGGCGTGACGCAAATCAGGCGGCCATCAACATTACATTTTCAGCAGCAGGTTTTTAGAACCCGGTGGATGTCGCCATGCGGACATAGCACGTCAAATGGAACTTGGGTTCGACCAGCAGTCTGGTCCGAACGGTATGATAGGAAGGTGAATGCGATGTGTCGGCGTTCTCGCGATTAGTAGTTCGCGTTCGAGAATGCGGTTAGCGGTTCGCGTTCGAGACCGATCAGCGGCTCGCGGCTGAGGGGGCGGCCGCTACTCGGGTGAACGCGGGCGATTCGGACATCTTCACCAGGACTTCCCGGACCGGATTTTCGGTCCAGGCTTGCGTGACGTAATCGCGATGGGTGATGCCGGCGGGCGTCTGCACGAAGACGACGCTGCCGGGCCGCAGCGGCCCGTCCATGCTCTCGGTGACAGTGATGCCCTTGTCGCGCAGCATCTCGATCAGTTCCCGGTCACGCGGCTTGGTGTAGCGGGTGTAGGAGCTGACGAAGAAGCCGGAGCGGTTTTTCTCGATCCAGGACGCGAACTTGTCGAGTTCGCCGTAGACGGCGTCGAGCAGGAACACGCCGCGGACACGGTTGGGGATACCGCCGACCTCGAGGCTCCAGGCCGTCGGCAGGAAGCCGCCGCTATAGCCGACGATCACGATCGGCATGTTGGCGAAGGTCTGCGCCGACTTCGGATCGCCGTAGAGGCGCGCGAGGTGGCTGGCTGACTCGTCGATGAAGCGCTTGAAACCACCGGGCTGCCAGAACTTGCCGGCGCTTGAATCGGGCGCGTTCACGGCAAGCTGCGGCGCGAGCAAGACGGCGTTGACGCCGGAATCCGAAATCTGCTGCGGTACCTGCTGGCGGTCGCGAACGTCTCGTTCCAGCGTCGCGCCATTGCCGTGGAAGAACACCACGATCACGCCGGGCTTGCGGGCATCGAAGGTCTCGGGGACGTGAACCAATACGCGGCTGTCGTTATAGGTCTCGTCCTGCCAATAGACTTTGCCGTTATAGGCGCGTCGGCCCTTGCGATCGCCGCTGGAGATATTGAGGAACGGCGCTTCGGAGCGAGGGTTGTTGCCGAAATAGGGGAACGCGGAGGACTTCATGCTGACCAGCGTGGTCAGTTCTTCGCGCTCGGTCTGCTTGGGCAGGGTCAGGGTCGGATTAAGCGACGCCACCCGGACCGACTCGGTGCGAACCGTACGCTGCGGCGGCGCGAGGGCGACCTGCTTCTGGACTTGAGGAAGGCTTTCGTTGGCGGTCGGGAAACGGTCCTTGAATTGCGGCTTGGGGAAGCGTTCTTCAAAACTGTCGCCGGCGCCCTGGGTGTTCGCCGCCAGCATGCCGGCGCTCGGCGCCTTGCCGCATTGAACCAGAACAAAGGACAGCGGCACAAACAGCGCAGCCATCGCAACCCAGCGCCCCCGGACGGGCAGGGTTTGACGAACGGACAGGGCGTCGCGACGCGTGCCCGGACGAAACGCCAGGTCAGCACGATCAGCTATTTGGAATTTCGGATTGACTCCGACCATCCACCCTTGCCCCAAGAACCACCCAAGAGATCCGTCGTTAACCGACGTATGCTCGCACGCGTTTAGGCGACGTTAAGCTTCCGGGAAAACTCCCCACACCGGAAGTACTTAGAGGACCACGAAATCGTGTCGCGATTGTGGGCCTGCCACGCGCTTTCCGCAATGTCGCACCGCGGCAGAGGCGGCCGCAATGTCCAGACGGTATTTAGGCACCTAAATCTCGCCATGATTTAAATCATTGTTAACGCTGCTTGAATTGGGAGGCGCCAGCCTCCACCATGAAATGGCTCCGGCGTGCGGCGCTGAAGGTACGGTCGATATGGCGGCATCAGATGCGGGAAGCGCGGCATTGACCGGACCGCTGCCCGGTAGCAGCTCGACCGTCTCGGTCGTGGTCGCCATTGCCATCGTCGTTGCCGACATGGTGGGCGTCGGTGTCTTCACCAGCCTCGGCTTCCAGGTCAAGGACATCCCCTCCGGCTTTTCGATCCTGCTGCTGTGGACCGTCGGCGGCGTCGTCGCCTTGTGCGGGG
>JAIEPP010000405.1 GCA_019748335.1 Xanthobacteraceae bacterium | reverse complement strand
ACTAAGCCGGTTAGCGCTTGGCGAGAAGCACGGCGTCAGGGTGCGGCAATCCTGCATATGCCTCCGAATCCGAAACACTGACTCCAGCTCAATCACCCCGAGGCTTGTGCACGGCCTGGATACCAGGCAGCGCATACGCCATGCCCAATTTTTCCGGCTTTTATGCTGCGAGACGTTGATCGCTAAACCAGAAGCATCGCGCGAGAATGGCGGGCGCCGGAACGCAACCATACAAATGATCAACCATTTGCCACCGCCTACGCGCGAAACGGATCTTGTGCCTCTGCCGCATCAACACGGGACACAAAGGATTGAGGTCGATCATCGACGACGATGACTAATACGCTTCCTTCTGTCCCATCACGACAGCGAATGTCTTCAACAGGATCTTGATGTCGAGCCACAGGCTCCAATTGTTTATGTACCACAAGTCCAGATCCACACGCTTTTCCATCAGATCGACCGTGGACGTTTCACCGCGAAGCCCATTGACTTGCGCCCAACCGGTAATGCCGGGTTTTAAATGAAGACGGAACGCATACCTTGAAATCAGTTTCTTGTATTCGTCGTCATGGACCACAGCGTGCGGACGAGGACCGACAAGAGACATTTCGCCACGCAACACATTCAGGAACTGCGGAAGTTCATCGACACTCGACCGGCGGAGCCAACGGCCCAGCCGTGTAACTCGCTTGTCATTCCGCGTTGCCTGCTTCACCTCGGTGCCCTGCTCCATCACCGTCATGGTTCGGAACTTGAGGATCCGGAATTCCTTGTTGTTGAAGCCATTGCGAAGCTGCGAAAAAAACACAGGTCCTTGCGAATCGAGCTTGATCAGAATCGCAGCTATCAGAAAGGTCGGCGCCAAGGTAATCAACGCAACACTGGACAGCGCGATATCAAACGTCCGCTTGATGGCGCATTCGGTCAGGGTCAACGGTCCGCGATGAAGGTCGACAACCCACGTGGAGCCGATCTCTTTTCTCGGCTTGTGAAGAAGCCCCTCGATGCTGCGATCGGGCGCCAAGCGAATCGGAATAGGAACAACCCGCAGAACGGCGACGATCGAGTCGATCAGGCGGCGCTGATCCCACGGTATCGCCAGCAAAATCTCTTCCACCCTGCCCGACTGTGCGGTGCGGATGGCTTCGCTCAACATGTCGCGAAGTCGCTCCGACATGCCGTTGGCAGTCTCGAAATCGGATTCAAGAACCGGAAAGCTCTCAATCGGTCTGTAACCGCACCTGCGCAGTCGATAAAGCCCTGCAGAGTAGTCGATTTCATCAGCCCCCCCTATTACCAGCACACGCCGCTCAGCGAAACTTCCATGCGCAAAGGCCTTGGTCAGATACGACCCCAATATTGCGCGCCAGCCGATCAGTGACGTTAAGCCAACAACCAGAAAGGTCCCGATCGCGCCGCGCGAAAGTGTCGCACCGACTTTGAGCAGGAACACCACAGCAAACAGGAGCGAAAAGACGATGAGCCAAATTGTAGCCGCTTCCTTAATGCGGCTTTGCAGTGCGATCAGGCCGAGCGGCTTGTAGCTGCCGCGGGCAGCTAGAACAGTCGTGAAGTTCACAGCAACCAGTAAGCCAACTGCGAGAGACGTTTCGAGATCACCGCCGCTGCCGAGTACCCATCGGTGGTACGCGAAGCCGCTGAGAATGCTTGATGTCAGAATGATGATGCAATCCAACCCCCAAACCAGAGGCTCTACGCTGCGGAACGGTATTCGCCATGATGCGGTCGGCAGGGAAATTCCATCTGCAACCGCCGTCTTGTTTCGTGACGAATCCGGCATGACCCCGCCCCCCTACACTACACTTACCCGGTGGCCTTGTTGATCTCGCCGAGTGCATACCCAGATCGCGCAATCGGACCAGGTCCATCGATGGGATGCACAATCATATGCGCTCGATGACGAAAACGTCGCGTCGATCGACCGGAACAAATGCCGCGCCAGCCTGGATGTGAATTCGAACCCAAGCGAAAACGGACTCGCTCGCTGCTGCTGAAATTGGGTCGGCCCACGCGACTAAAACTGAGCATGACCATGGCACCGTTTACACACAATTAATATTATTAATCGAACACATTTTTTAATCGATTGATACGCTCTTAAGCAAACTACACACTTAAGTAACTAAACACAATATTTTGGCGATGCAACATTTTCCGCAAATCTACTGGCATGCCGCGCTACTACCGGTAACTAAATACCGAATTCCAGGTATTGAACCCTGTTGACAATCCCGGCATCGGGGCAACGAAGAATGATTTAATTCTTGTCCGTTAAGCACCGATTCAATGGGCTTTGAAGGCGAGGGATTTAACGGCATCCGAGCTGTCGGCCCAACATCGCGAACGCCCGCCGCCGGCCCCCAAAAGTGTCGCGGGCGTTTGTGCTGCGGGACAACAAGCAGCGCTCCCGGGCGAATGGTTAAAGTGCAGAGGTCTGGGTTTGGTTGACCAGCGCAAAAGCAACGTGAGTTGCCCCGTATCAACTAACGGATCTACAGGGCAGAACAATTCATCTTGGAATCGAATCCCGCAATATCACTCCAAGCAACTCTTCGGGAATTAGATCTGGTTTTCTGGATTAGGTTCTAGACGGCATTCAGAGATGCCCGCAGGGCCTGATCAGACAGCAGATTATCGAAATAAGCGATCGTCTGAACAAGTCCGTCTTTCAGCTTCGTCCGGGGAACCCAGGAAAGCTCTTTATCGGCCAGGGAAATGTCCGGGCGCCGCTGGCGTGGGTCGTCTTGCGGAAGTGGCTTGTGGATGATCTTGGAAGATGAACCGGTCAGGTCGATAACGGCAGATGCCAACTCGAGAATCGAGAACTCATCGGGGTTTCCAATATTCACCGGACCGGTCACGTCATGCGAAGTCCCCATCAGCCTGATGAGCCCGTCGACGAGGTCGTCCACATAGCAGAACGAGCGCGTCTGCGAGCCTTCACCGTAAATCGTGATGTCGTGGCCAAGCAACGCTTGCACGATGAAATTCGAAACGACGCGTCCGTCGTTTGGATGCATGCGTGGCCCATAGGTGTTGAAGATTCTGGCGACCTTGATGCCCAGATTGCGCTGGTGCCGATAAGCGAAGAACAGGCTCTCCGCGCAACGCTTGCCTTCGTCATAGCAGGACCGCAGGCCGATCGGATTGACGTTGCCCCAATAGTCCTCGGTTTGAGGATGAACGCTCGGATCGCCATAGACCTCCGAGGTCGACGCCTGCAGGATCTTGGCGTTCAGACGCTTGGCAAGGCCAAGCATATTGATTGCGCCATGCACACTCGTCTTGATCGTTTGCACCGGATCGTGCTGGTAGTGCACCGGCGAAGCCGGGCACGCGAGATTGTAGATTTCATCGACCTCGACGAAGAGTGGAAAGGTGACGTCGTGGCGGATGAGCTCAAAGTGCTTGTGACCGAGCAGTGGCTCTATGTTCCTGCGCGCGCCGGTAAAGAAGTTGTCGACACAAAGGACCTGCGCGCCCTCAGCGATCAGACGCGCACAAAGATGGGAGCCGAGAAAGCCCGCCCCACCGGTGACCAGAATACGCTTTTCGAGGTGCATTGAAGATACTTTGCTGTTCGATGCCATTGCCAATATTGAGGTCTGCTCGCGAGCTCCGACCCCTGGTTTGCGCAGTCACCTCACAGGCTGACCGCAGCTCGAGCGAAAAAACACAATTGACCAAGTTAAGGAGCAAAGTCCCACAGTGCAGTCAAGACGATATAATCTTCATGGTGAACAGGATTGATGCACCTGCGAGCAGACTCGCAGCAACAGGGTGCTAGCGATCGCTTGCACAAACTATCCAACACCGCTCGCGGAAAGATCAATAGGCTTCTTTCTGCCCGATCACCGCCGCAAACGTCCTCACGAGTATCTTGATGTCGAGCCACAGGCTCCAGTTGTTGATGTACCAGAGATCCAGCTCAACGCGCTTCTCCATCACGTCGACCGTGGCCGTCTCTCCCCGCAAGCCATGGATCTGGGCCCAACCCGTAATGCCCGGTTTGACATGATGGCGGAAGGCATATTTTCGAATCAGCTTTTCGTATTCGTTGTTGTGAAGCGTGGCATGTGGCCGCGGCCCGACCAATGACATCTCGCCACGCAGGACATTGAAGAATTGTGGAAGCTCATCAACGCTCGATCGGCGCAGCCAGCGGCCGACACGCGTGACCCGCTTATCGTTGCGGGCCGCTTGCTTAACTTCCAGCCCCTGCTCCATGACTGTCATCGTTCGGAATTTGAAGATCCAGAATTCCTTGGTGTTGAAGCCGTTGCGAAGCTGCGAGAAAAACGCAGGTCCACGGGAGTCGAGCTTGATCACAATGGCGGCGATCAGCATCGTCGGCGCCAACATAACCAGCGCAAGGCTGGAAAATGTAATATCGAATGCCCGCTTGATGGCGCATTCGCTCCAGGTCAGCGGACCGCGGTGCAGATCGACAACCCATGTCGATCCGATCTCTGTTCTGGGTTTGTGGAGCAGCCCTGCAATC
>JAIEPP010000625.1 GCA_019748335.1 Xanthobacteraceae bacterium | reverse complement strand
TCCAAGGACGTGCTCTATCTCGGCCGCGGCACCAGCTATCCGCTGGCGCTGGAAGGCGCGCTGAAGCTGAAGGAAATTTCCTACATCCACGCCGAGGGCTATGCGGCGGGCGAACTCAAGCACGGGCCGATCGCGCTGATCGACGAGAACATGCCGGTGGTCGTGATCGCGCCGTTCGACCGGGTGTTCGAGAAGACCGTCTCCAACATGCAGGAAGTCGCCGCCCGCGGCGGCAATATCATCCTGATGACCGACGCCAAGGGGGCGGCGGAAGCCACCATCGAGTCCCTGGTCACGATCATTTTGCCCGACATGGCTGCGACATTTACGCCGATGGTCTACGCCATCCCGGTGCAGCTGTTGGCCTATCATACCGCCGTGATTATGGGCACCGACGTCGACCAGCCGCGAAATCTCGCTAAATCGGTAACGGTCGAATAGGCGTAAAGCCGATTGGCTGTCACGCCGGCCCTTCAAAAACCTGCTAGGATGGATTAGCTGGCAAAGGGGCGTTGGCGCCCCGATGTGGCGTTAACGGCTGTGTGACCGCTTGGTAGACCACCTGGAACCGCAATGAACCGCGAAGAACTGCCCCCGACCTCCGCCCCCGAAGAACTCCCACCCGATCACCCGCGCGGCCTGATGGCCCGGTTCCGAAACTATTTTCTGACCGGGCTGATCGTCGCCGGACCGATCGCGATCACCTTCTACCTGACCTGGTGGTTCGTGAACTGGGTCGACAATCTGGTCCGCCCGTTCGTGCCGACCGCCTACCGGCCGGAAACCTACCTGCCGTTCGGGCTGCCGGGCTCCGGGCTGATCGTCGCCGTGATCGCGCTGACGCTATTGGGCTTCCTCACCGCCAACCTGATCGGGCGCACTTTGGTCGATCTCGGCGAACGGCTGCTCGGCCGCATGCCGGTGGTGCGGGCGATCTATCGCGGCCTGAAGCAGGTGTTCGAGACGCTGTTCTCCGGCTCCGGATCGAGCTTCCGCCGCGTCGGCCTAGTCGAATTTCCCTCGCCGGGTATGTGGTCGATCGTGCTGATCTCGCAGCCGCCCAGCGTCGAGATCGCCAACAAGCTCCCCGGCAATGAGGAGCAAGTCTCGGTATTTTTGCCGTGCGCGCCGAACCCGACCACGGGATTCTTCTTCTACGTGCCGCGCAGCAAGATCATCGACGTCGACATGAGCGCCGAAGACGCCGCGACCCTGATCATGTCGGCCGGCGTGGTGCAGCCCGGCTCCGATCCGCAAAAGAAGATCGCCGCCTTGGCCGGGATGGCGAACGCGGCGCGCGTGGCGAATTCAGGCTCGCTGGCGCCTGCGAAGGTAGAATAGGGGCACGATTTGCCTGTGGCTGCGCAGTCACGGTAGAGTTGACCCCGGGGAGGCTCGGGGCGTCATGAGGATTTTCGCGACACTTGTGGTCGGCTGTGTGCTGGCTGTGTTCTCGGTCGGTACAGCGGCCGCGCAGAGCGCCGATGACGTGCTGAACGGCGTTGGCCGCCTCATTCAGTTCGGGGTGCGGGCCGCCACCCAAGCGGAGTGGGAAAGGATCTCCGGTGCGGAGGTTTCCTGTGTCGATCAACGGCTGAACGAGAGCGGACGATCGATCAACTCCGTAATCGCCCAAGGCATCGGCCCCGCGGATCCGCGCCTGGCCGAGATCCGCAATGCCTGCCGGGGCGGATTTGACAGTCGGCGCGAGCCGGTCGCGGCAACGGATCCCGGCGTGGTCCGGCCCGGGGTCGCCTATACCGTCGACGGCCTTCAACTCGGCAAACGTGTCGTTTTCGAAAGCCCGGCCTACCGGGAATACACCTGTACGCCGAGCGAGCAGTTTGCCGCCTTCACCTGGTGTCAGCGGCGGAAATCGGAGATTTCACCGCGCGGCGCCTACACCTCGTCGAATACGATCCTGCATGCACCGGACGGCACGGCTCTCTACATAAACCGCTACCTTGAGCCTGCTTTCTTTGCCGGAAACGAGGCCAGCGACGACATCAATCGGCTCGCCGTCAAATTCGGGCCCGCGAGAACCGTTCCGATTCCTGCCGGAAGAATTGGCCAGAACGGGTTGATAGCCTATTGGGGGGCGGTGTCGTTGACGCCGCTCGAGCCGGTGTTGGTCGCTCAGCTTGCCGCCGGCAACGACGTGAGGGCAGGGCTTCTGGTCGATTACATCGGCAACTTCCAGCGCTCGGCAAAGATGGGGTTGCCGATCTACCGCCTCGGCGGTGGCGCGGGCTACGTCTGGGCCGCGAGTTGGGGAGACAATGGTCGCGGGACGCTTCGCTTTCTGGCGATTGACGCCTCCAGACTTGGCACTCCGCCGCAGGTCGAGCCGGCTGCGCAAAACCAGCCGGCCAGCCAGATCCAGACCCCGCCGGCAGCCGCACCGGATGTTGCGGTGAACCCGGTTCCCCCTGCGTCGGCGGTGCCGGGCCCAACGTCTGTCCCGTCCGCGGCCTTGCTGGAAAGCGCAAGACCTCAAGCACCGCCGCAGCAGGTCCAGCCTGCCGCGCCGCCCGACCCGTCCGCAACGACGGCTCGCAGGCCGCCTGATCCATCCATCGTCGTCCAGGGCGGTGACAACAAGGCTGGTTCGCCGCCTGCCACCGAGAAAGTCGATTCTGGTAGCGCTTCTGTCAGGCCTGCGGAGCCAGCGGGAAAGCCGGAGGTGCGCGTCATCGTGCCGGCGCCGGTGCAGCCGCCACCTGCTTCGACCGAGAAATCGGCGTTCGACGGGCTCGTTGCCATCCTGATCGCCACCATCCTGATCTTGATCGGAGCGGTCATCTTCCTCGCCGTGAAGGCCAGGCGAAAACCCGAGACGGGAATAACCGCGTTCATTCCGTCATCGACCACAGTCTCAGCCGATCCCGAAACCGGGATACCGGCACCTTCGCCGCCGGCGATTGATCTCGTCACGCTGACGCCGGAAGAAAAGCCCGACGTCGCACCGGCTGCCGTCAAGGCCGATGAGCTTGCCGACGAACTGCCGAGCCTGCCGCCTGTTCCGGTGAAGACAGCCGATACGGACATGGTTGATCGTGCACATCAGCCGGCTTCAGGCGTTGCGGTCAGCGGGTGGGTTTGGGCGGCGGTGGCATTGGTGGTGCCAACGTTGCTGCTGCTGCCGTATGGCATCGCTGCGCTGCTTCCGATCGCGCTGGCAATCTATCTCTTGCCGTCGATCATCGCATTCAAACGCAGGCATCTCTATGCGTGGGTCATTCTCGGCATAAACCTGTTTTTCGGATTCACCGGACTGGTCTGGCTCGCGATGCTGATTTGGGCGATCACGGGCGATGCAATGTCGGCGCTGGACAGCATGCGGGTGCTCGACGGCAATCGCGGCTCCGGGCCGGACGCCGCCGTTGCCGTTTCCGAGCGCGACCTGCGCTCGGGCTGGCGCATACCCGTGATACAGGGCGAACTGTTCGCCTTCGAGCCCAGCGCGGGCCATCTGGTCATCGGCTCCCAGGACGTATCGGCCTACTTGAAGAGTCCGCTGATCGGCCTTTTCCCGAGGGTCGCGAACGGACGTCTCCCGTCCGCTGTGCTGTATGACGTGAAGAGCGAGGTGCGCTGCGTTACGGCAGTAACGGCCGAGACGAAGATACGCGTGGGCAAGACGGTCGCGCGTTCTGCGTTGACTGGACTTGGCGCCGCCATTTTCAGCGGCCGTCACGCCGCATTGGGCGGAGCGATTCTGGATTATCGTTTCGCCGGCAATGAGATGGAAGACGTCATCTCCGCAGTGATTGTATTCTCCGATTTTTCGACGATCGCCTTTCAATGTGAAGCCGGTGAGTTCGAAAAACTGGCTGCTTTCATGCCTCCCGATGCGCTCACGGAGGAGCGAGCCGAACAGACCGAAGAGCAATTGTCCCGCATCAAGCGAATGGCCGACGACGGTCCGCGCGTCCTCGATGAAATGGAGGCCTATCTCGTGAAGGCCCGGGAGCATGTTTCGTTGCTTTCAACGCAAGCGGTGGACGGCGGCACGTTTGCCGAGCGGGACCAGGCACGTCAGGAGCTGGTGCAGGCCACGGTAGATCTCGACGATGCGCAGGCCGTCAAGAAAGCCGTCGAGGCATTGATTGCGTCTGCCGAAACCGGCCGGCTCAAGTCGGCGTAGCGGCAGGATCGAAGGCTATCCCGCGCCGATCAGCGGCACCGCCTCATCGCGCTCGTACAGATACAGCAAACAGCGCAGCGCCTCGCCGCGCTCGCCCTTGAGCTTCGGATCGTCTTTCAAAATGCGCAGCGCCTCGTCGCGTGCCTGCGTGATCAACTGGCCGTGGACCTCGGAGCGCGCGATGCGGTAGCCGGGCAGGCCGCTCTGGCGGATGCCGAGCACGTCGCCTTCGCCGCGCAGCTTCAGATCCTCCTCGGCGATCCGAAAGCCGTCGGTGGTCTCGCGGATCACTTTCAGCCGTGCCGTCGACATCTCGTTGAGCGGCTCCTTGTAGAGCAAGAGGCAGGTCGACGCCTCCGAGCCACGGCCGAT
>JAIEPP010000321.1 GCA_019748335.1 Xanthobacteraceae bacterium | reverse complement strand
CCTAATCGGCCCCCATGAGCAGCCGAGCATTCATCACGGGCATATCGGGACTGGAACTGAGCGCTGCCGAGCGCGAGTTCATCCGTGGCGAGCGGCCATGGGGCTTCATCCTGTTCAAGCGCAATATCGATACCCCGGCTCAAGTCGCTTCGCTCGTTGAGCAATTGCGCGAGGCCGTCGGCGTCGCCGGTGCTCCCGTCCTGATCGACCAGGAAGGCGGCCGGGTGGCGCGGCTGGGACCGCCGCACTGGCCGGTCTATCCGCCTGGGGCCGCGTTCGGCGCGCTCTACGACATCGACCCGGCGCTGGGCCTTGCGGCGGCGCGGCTGAGCTCCCGGCTGATCGCGGCCGACCTGATTGATCTCGGCATCACCGTCGACTGCCTGCCGCTGGCGGATGTGCCGGTGGCCGGCGCCGATGCCGTGATCGGTAACCGGGCCTATGGCACCGAGCCTGCCAAGGTCGCGGCGATCGCCCGCGCGGTGACCGAGGGGCTGGTCCAGGGCGGTGTTTTGCCGGTCCTGAAACACATTCCCGGTCACGGGCGGGCCACCGCGGACAGCCATTTTGGGCTGCCGACGGTCGATACCTCCCGGGATGAGCTGAATCGGACCGATTTCGCGGCTTTTCTACCGCTGGCGGACCTGCCGATGGCCATGACCGCACATGTTGTGTTTAGCGCGTTAGACCCCGCCCAACCGGCGACGACTTCTGCGACAATCATCAATCAGGTGATTCGCGGCGTGATCGGGTTCCAAGGTTTGTTGATGAGTGATGACGTGTCCATGAATGCGTTGGCGGGAACGATCGCCGAGCGGACCCGCGCCATCGTCAACGCCGGCTGCGACATGGTTTTGCATTGCAACGGCAAGCTCGACGAGATGCGCGACGTGGCGCGGGAGACGCCGGAACTGACGGGTGAGGCGCTCGCGCGGGCGAAGCGCGCGCTGGCCTCGCGACGTCAGCCGCAGCCGCTCGACCGGCCGGCGGCACGGGCTGAACTGGACGCGTTGATCAATCGGGTAGGGACGGCATGACCGCGGAAATTCTTTCGTTTGAAACCGGACGGCCCGCCGAGGTCACGGACAGCGAGCCCTCGCTGGTCGTCGACGTCGAAGGCTATGAGGGTCCGCTCGACCTGCTGTTGACGCTGGCGCGGCAGCAGAAGGTCGATCTCTCCAAGATTTCGATCCTGGCGCTCGCCGACCAGTATCTGATCTTCATCGAAGCCGCGCGCAAAATTCGCCTCGAACTGGCGGCCGATTACCTTGTGATGGCGGCCTGGCTCGCCTTCCTGAAATCGCGGCTGCTGCTGCCGGAACCGGCGACGCCGGACGGACCGAGCGCCGAGGAAATGGCAACCGCGCTCGCCAACCGGCTGCGCCGGCTGGAGGCGATCCGCGAAGCCGCCAACCGGCTGATGAACCGGCCCCAGTTCCAGCGCGATGTTTTCCCGCGCGGCAATCCGGAATCGATCGCCGAAATCCGCCATCCCAAATTCACCGCAACGCTGTACGACCTGCTTTCGGCCTATGCCACGCAGCGGCAGCAGCGCGTGCTCGCGACCGTTCATCTGCAGAAGCGCACGGTGTGGTCGCTGGCGGAGGCGCGCGCGTCGCTGGAGCGGCTGATCGGCATCGCCGAGGAGTGGAGCTGCCTCGACGAATACCTGCTCAATTACGTCGTCGATCCCTCGCAAAAAGCGACCGTGTTCGCCTCGAGCTTTGCCGCCGCACTCGAACTGGTGCGCGAAGGCGAGATGGAAATAAACCAGAAAGAGGCGTTCGCGCCGATCTATTTTCGTAAGCGTCCGCCGCTGGCCTCCGGAGCGATGTCCGCTCCGGATCTGACGGTCGAGTAAGTGGAAGGAGAGCTAGCCATGGCAAGCCTGGCGGAAAAACGCATGGAAGATGCCGAGGAGCGTCCCGTCGACCCCAACACGGAAACCGAAGCCGTGGCGCGGCCCGAGGAATTGCGGCTGCTCGAAGCACTGCTGTTTGCCTCCGCCGAGCCGATCGATCAGGCGGCGTTGGCGAAGCGGATGCCTGATGGCGTCGACATCAAGGAAGCTCTGGCGCAACTGCAGGCGGAATACGCGCCGCGCGGCGTCAACCTGGTTCGCGTGGCCAACAAATGGACGTTCCGCACCGCCGGCGATCTGTCGTGGCTGATGACGCGCGAGAGCACCGAGACCCGCCGCCTGTCGCGCGCGGCCATCGAGGTGCTCGCGATCATCGCCTATCACCAGCCGGTGACGCGCGCCGAGATCGAGGAGATCCGCGGCGTGATCACGTCCAAGGGAACCCTTGATGTGTTGCTGGAGACCAGCTGGATCCGTCCGCGCGGCCGTCGCAAGACGCCGGGCCGTCCGCTGACCTTCGGCACGACGGAGCAGTTCCTGACCCAGTTCAGCCTGGAGCAACTGGGCGATCTGCCGGGTCTGGAAGAGCTGAAGGGGACGGGCTTGCTGGATTCGCGGTTGCCTTCGGGCTTCAGCGTTCCGACGCCGTCCGACGACGTGGCGCTGCGCGAGGACGAGGACCCGCTGGAGGCCGGCGATACGCTCGACCTGTTGCTGGCGCCTCCCGCGGAGCCTGAGACGCCCCCTGACAACGGCGGCGAAAGCTAGTTCCGCGCCTGCTTCCGTTATTCCCGGATCGGGGATTAACAATAGCAATATTACGTAGCCGCGGCACCGATTTGCCGCGGCCTAAGTCCTTGTTTTTGACACCTCCCGGGCCTACCTTCCGCCAAAGCTTGGTCGGTTTCCGGCCGTCTCTTTTGGAGGGTTGCAGGATGGGTTCGCTTAGCATTTGGCACTGGATCGTCGTGATCGCAGTGGTCCTGCTGTTGTTCGGCCGCGGCAAGATTTCGGACCTGATGGGTGACGTCGCGCAGGGCATCAAGGCCTTCAAGAAGGGCATGCAGGACGATGACAAGACTGCGGAAAAGCCCGAACCCGCCAAGACCATCGATCACGCCACGGCACCGACCGCGGCGCGTTCGGATGTCGGCAGCAAGGCTGTCTAAAGCAGGGATCGGCTGAAAGAGGCCGGTTGAGAAAGGCGCGAGCCGCCCCAAATCTTGCTAGAAGCATTTGGGGCGCGGACGTATCGCGCGGGCGGAAGAATTCATGTTCGACATCGGGTGGAGTGAACTGGTCGTCATCGCGGTTGTCGCGCTGATTGCCATCGGCCCGAAAGAGCTGCCGGGCGTGCTGCGCATGGTCGGGCAATGGATGGGCAAGGCGCGCAAGATGGCGTCCGAATTCCAGGGCCAGTTCCAGGAAGCGATGCGCGAAGCCGAGATGGCCGATCTCAAGAAAGGCTTTGACGACATCAAGGAAGCCGCGACCGGCTTCACCAGCAATAACATCATGACCTCGCTGCAAAAGGACGTCGGCGACGCCTTGCAGATCGGCGATATCGATAAACCCGCTGTGAACCCCGAGCCGGTGGATGCGCAGATCGCCTCCGCCATCGGCGAATCCGTCGAGCCGACCACACCCGTCGCGCCGACCCCGGAAACCTTCGTCGAGGCCCACGCGCCCGCCCAGATAGCCGAGCCGCTCGCGATCACGCGTGAGGTTCAGGTTACGCCGCTGGATATGGCGCCGCCGTCGCCCGACATCGTCAAGGACGCCAAAGCGTCATGAGCGCCGAAGACATCGAGGCCAGCAAGGCCCCCTTGATGGATCATCTGATCGAGCTGCGCTCGCGGCTGATCAAGGCGCTGTTGGCATTCGGGATTGCCTTCATCTTCTGCTTCTTCTTTGCCAAGCAGATCTACAACGTGCTGGTGTGGCCGTTCGTCTGGGTCGCGGGGCCCGAGAATTCCAAATTCATCTACACGGCGCTGCTGGAATATTTCCTGACCCAGTTGAAGCTGGCGCTGTTCGGCGCCGGCTTCATCTCGTTCCCGATCGTGGCGACGCAGATCTACAAGTTCGTCGCCCCCGGTCTCTACAAGCACGAGCGCGGCGCGTTCCTGCCCTATCTGATCGCGACGCCGTTCTTCTTCGTGCTGGGTTCGATGCTGGTCTATTTCATCGTGCTGCCGATGCTGGTGCGGTTCTCGCTCGGCATGCAGCAGACGGGCGGACCGGAGACCGCGCAAATCCAGTTGCTGCCCAAGGTCGGCGAATTCCTCTCGCTGACGATGTCGCTGATCTTCGCCTTCGGCATCGCGTTCCAGCTGCCGGTGATCCTGACGCTGCTGGGCCGGATCGGCATCATCACCTCGAAGCAGCTGCGCGAAAAGCGCCGCTATTTCATCGTGGTCGCCTTCGTCATCGCTGCCGTGCTGACGCCGCCGGATGTCCTGAGCCAGGCCTCGCTCGCGCTGCCGCTGCTGCTGCTCTACGAAGGCTCGATCATCGCCGTCGGTATGGTCGAAAAGAAAGCCGCCGCCCAGGCCGCCACGACGCCGCCTCCGGAAGCCAACCCGGCGGAGTAGGGCACTTCGGTCACGTTTTCCCTATGATCGCGGCGCGCCGCCCATGATTCGTCATGCCCGGGC
>JAIEPP010000472.1 GCA_019748335.1 Xanthobacteraceae bacterium | reverse complement strand
GCGATGAAGATCATGCGCAACCTTTCGACGCTGCTGGCGCGGCGGCTGATCCTCGCCAATGCCAAGGTCGACCTGCTGAGTGCGTATTGATTGCCGGGTCGGTTTGGCTTCTCGCGCTATTTTCCGATTGCCGACGCCAGCAGCGCCTGGGCCTGTTTGGTGGCTTGCGCGAATGCCGGCTGTTGCGGCGCGCGCTGTGCGAAACAGCGCGCGTACGCCGCTTCGCTTTTTTCTCGGACTTTTTCGTCCATCGGCTCGCCCTTCTTCCCGGCGCGGCACGCGGCAACCTTTACCTTTGGCTCGATTGATCCTTCGGCGACATAGACCTTGCCGTTGGCGATGGCGGCCACGATCACTTCATCCGCCGAGTCGGGAAGTTCCGATTGGGTCCGCCCCGCCAGCATGGCAAAGGCAAAGCTGGCGCCGGTGGGCGTGGCGATCGGCAGCGGGCTGAACTTGACGACCGCCGAGCCGTTGGAGATCGCCTGGGTGTAGAAGCTTTCGTCGCTGAGCGCCTTGGCCATCTGCTGCGGAACGTTCTTGACCTTGTCGCCCCACCAATCCTTGTGGGCGCGCAGCCAGCGCTCGAACAGCGTTTGCGTCGTGACGACGATGTGCGCTCTCGGCTCGACATACTTGCCGTGGGCGTCGTTGGCGCCCGCCTTCTCGCCCTTCTCGCCGAGCAGGGAGTCGAAGCGCAGGCCGTCGAGCGTGCCAAAATCCTCGTCGCCGTTGTAGAAGCTTCCGAGATTGAGTTTGGCCGAGCCAAAACCCTCTCGATCGGGTTCGGCCAGGATCGCCTTCATTTGTACGAGAAGATCTGACGTGGCGGTCTCTTCGGCCTTGGTGGCCTCATCGCCCTTGCTATCGTCATACAGCTTCGAGATGGTCGTGATCGCGGCATCGCGCGCAGCGATATAGCGATCCTCGGACGAAGCTGGTGCGCCGTTGGCGCTCGAAAGCATCCCGAACAGGCAGAATGCCGCGGCAAGCCGGGTGACGACGGAGGCTGAAATTTTCATGTGCGGTGGTCGAAGTGACCTGCCATTCGGTTCACCCAGCCGTTCTGGCTAACCTCTGCCGCGATAGGGCGCGACGCCCTGGTCGGGCATCCACATGCCCTTGGGCAGCTTGCCGGTCTGCCAGAATACGTCGATCGGGATGCCGCCGCGCGGATACCAGTAGCCGCCGATGCGCAGGAATTTTGGCCCGATCTCGGCGGCGATCCGCTTGCCGATCATCACGGTGCAGTCCTCGTGGAACGCGCCATGGTTGCGAAAACTCGCGACATAAAGTTTCAGCGATTTCGATTCCAGCAGCCAGCGGCCCGGCACGTAATCGATCATCAGATGCGCGAAATCCGGCTGTCCGGTCACCGGGCAGAGCGAGGTGAATTCCGGCGCCGTGAAGCGGACTACGTAATTGGTGTCGGCTTGCGGATTGGGAACGCGGTCGAGTTTCGCCTTTTCGGGGCTATCCGGCCATTCCACGGCGCGGCCAAGCTGCAGGCCGGACGACTTTGGGGCTTTAACAGGGGTTTTCGACATTGTGGGTCTCCGCTGCGGCTCTCTTAGACAATTCGGCGGCCAGCGTCACGGGCCAGAATCCCTGATGTCGTCGGCCTTTTCCGCACCGCAACCTTGCTGTAGAAGCAGCGCCAAACGTCCTTACCCGCCATTCCCAAGAGGCTCCCATGACCGCCATCGTCGACATCATCGGCCGCGAAATTCTCGATAGCCGGGGCAATCCCACGGTCGAAGTCGATGTGGTGCTGGAGGACGGTTCGATCGGCCGCGCCGCGGTGCCCTCGGGCGCTTCCACGGGCGCACATGAGGCGGTGGAACTGCGGGACGGCGACAAGAAGCGCTATCTCGGCAAGGGCGTCCAGAAGGCGGTCGAAGCCGTCAACGGCGAAATCTTCGAGGCGCTGAGCGACCAGGCGGTCGAGGAGCAGGTCCAGATCGACCAGATCATGATCGACCTCGACGGCACGGCGAACAAGAGCCGGCTGGGCGCCAACGCCATCCTCGGCGTCTCGCTGGCCTGCGCCAAGGCGGCCGCCGAATCCTTCGACATGCCGCTCTATCGCTATGTCGGCGGCACCTCGGCCCGGACCCTGCCGGTGCCGATGATGAACATCATCAACGGCGGCGTGCATGCCGATAACCCGATCGATTTTCAGGAGTTCATGATCCTGCCGGTGGGGGCCGCGACCTTTGCCGAGGCGTTGCGCTGTGGCGCGGAAATCTTCCATACGCTGAAGGGCGAGCTGAAGAAGGCCGGCCACAACACCAATGTCGGCGACGAGGGCGGTTTTGCGCCGAACCTGCCGTCGGCGGACGCGGCCCTCGAATTTGTGGTCAGCGCGATCGGCAAGGCCGGCTACACCGCCGGCAAGGACGTCATGCTCGGGCTCGACTGCGCCGCCACCGAGTTCTTCAAGGACGGCGCCTACGTCTATGGCGGCGAGAACAAGACCCGCTCGCGCTCCGAGCAGGCGAAATATCTCGCCGATCTCGTCGCGCGCTACCCGATCATCTCGATCGAGGACGGCATGTCCGAGGACGACATGGACGGCTGGAAGGAACTGACCGATCTCGTCGGCAGCAAGTGCCAGCTGGTCGGCGACGACCTGTTCGTCACCAATGTCACGCGGCTGGCTGACGGCATCAAAAACGGCCGCGCCAACTCGATCCTGGTCAAGGTCAACCAGATCGGTACGCTGACGGAAACGCTCGCCGCGGTCGAGATGGCCTACAAGGCCGGCTACACCGCCGTGATGTCGCATCGCTCCGGCGAGACCGAGGATTCCACCATCGCCGACCTCGCGGTCGCCACCAATTGCGGCCAGATCAAAACCGGCTCGCTGGCGCGCTCCGACCGCACCGCCAAGTACAACCAGCTTTTGCGCATCGAGCAGCAGCTCGGCGCGCAGGCGAAATATGCCGGCAAGGCTGTGTTCAAGGCCCTGGCGTGACGCGCCGGCGCATCCAGATATAACAAACACAAACGGGAGGATTTGCGATGAGTGACGGCAAGAGCGGGCTGCAACTGCGTTCGCTGCTCAAGAAGAGCGGCGAACTCGAACTATCGCTGGTGAACATCCCGACGCCGGAGCCGGGCGAGGATGAAGTCGTGGTCCGGGTCGAGGCAACCCCGATCAACCCGTCCGACCTCGGGCTCTTGATCGGCCCGGCCGACATGTCGACCGCGGTCGTTTCCGGCACGAAGGATTTGCCTGTCATCACCGCCAAGATGCCGGAAGCGGCGGTGAAGATGATGGGCGCGCGGCTCGATCAATCGCTGCCGGTCGGCAACGAGGGCGCCGGCACCGTGATCAGGACCGGCTCGTCGGATGCCGCCAAGGCGCTGATGGGCAAGCTGGTCTCCGTCATCGGCGGCGCGATGTACACCCAGTATCGCACCGTGAAGGCGAGGGACGTCATGCCGCTGCCGGCAGGCACCACCGCCGCCGACGGCGCCTCCTGGTTCGTCAATCCCCTGACCGCGCTCGGCATGACCGAGACCATGCGGCGCGAGAACCACAAGGCGCTGGTGCATACGGCGGCCGCCTCCAACCTCGGGCAGATGCTCAACAAGATCTGCATCAAGGACGGTATCGCGCTCGTCAACATCGTGCGCAGCAAGGAGCAGGCCGACATCCTGCACAAGATCGGCGCCAAGCATGTCGTCGATTCCACGTCGCCGACCTTCATGGAAGACCTGACCGCGGCACTGGTCGAGACCGGTGCGACGATCGCGTTCGACGCCATCGGTGGCGGCAAGCTCGCCGGCCAGATCCTGACGGCGATGGAAATCGCGGCCAACAAGACCGCCAAGGAATACAGCCGCTACGGCTCCAACGTGTTCAAGCAGGTCTATATCTACGGCAGCCTCAATACCGGTCCGACCGAGCTGAGCCGCGCGTTCGGCCTGACCTGGGCGGTCGGCGGCTGGCTGTTGACGCCGTTCCTGCAGAAGATCGGCCCGGCCGATATCGGCCGGCTGCGGCAGCGCGTGGTCTCCGAACTGAAGACCACCTTTGCCAGCCATTACACCCAGGTGGTGTCGCTGCCGGAGGTGCTGCAGATGTCCAACATCGCCGTCTACAACAAGCGCGCCACCGGCGAGAAATTCCTGATCAATCCGAACAAGGGCTGAGGGCTTTCGGCCTTATCCGACGACTTCGCGGGCCGCCCGAATGGGCGGCCTGTTTGTTTGAGTCATCATGGCGCGAACGCAACGTTTCCAGAATTGCTCGGTTCATGCACTTGCATCTTTATGCCAATCTGGCTTAAGTGTGCACTTGGGCGTTTCAGCTTCACGAGGGAAAATTCAATGGCCACGCATACCATCGTCACCATCGTCGGCAGCCTCCGCAAGGAGAGCTTTTCGCTGAAGATCGCCAATGCGCTCGCAAAACTGGCGCCGGCGTCGCTGAAGCTCGAGGTCACGACGCTCGGCGGCATTTCCTTCTTCAACCAGGACCTGGAAG
>JAIEPP010000337.1 GCA_019748335.1 Xanthobacteraceae bacterium | reverse complement strand
AGCGGATGCGCAAGCAGGTCGAGGACATCGTCTCCTCCGTGGTCGGCTCCGGCCGCGCCCGCGTGCAGCTCTCCGCCGATTTCGACTTCAACAAGGTCACCCAGACCTCGGACAAGTACGATCCCGAAGGCCGGGTGCTGCGCTCCAGCCAGAGCCGTGAGGAATCCTCGGCGACCGCCGGCGACAGCGGTCAGGTCACCGTCAACAACGAACTCCCCGGCAACCAGGCCAATAGCGGCCCGACCGCGCGCGACCAGAGCAAGAAGAGCGAAGAAACCAACAATTACGAGATTTCGCGCACCACCAAGACCGAAGTCACCGAGGTCGGAAAGGTCAACCGGATCTCCGTCGCGGTGCTGGTCGACGGCGCTTACACCAAGAACGAAAAAGGCGAAATGGTCTACGCCGACCGCAACAAGGAACAGCTCGATCGCATCGCGACCCTGGTTCGCTCGGCGATCGGCTTCGACCAGAAGCGCGGCGACCAGGTCGAGGTCGTCAACCTGCGCTTCGCCGAAGCCCCGGCCGTCCCCCCGGTCGTGGAGCCGACCGGCCTGCTCGGCATGCTGCAATTCACCAAGGACGACGTCATGTACGTCATCGAGCTCGGTGTCATGATGCTGCTCGGCCTCGTCGTGCTGTTCATGGTGATCCGCCCGCTGGTCAAGCGCATCCTCGCCGCCGAAGTCGTGCCCGGGCTGACCGCCAATAGCGCCCTGCCCGCCTTGACCGACGGCACCGGGCAAGGCCCTGACGGCCAGCCGCTGCCTCCCGGCGGCGCCGCAGCCCTGATCGACGTCGCCCAGGTGCAGGGCCAGGTCCACGCCCAGGCCGTGCACCGGGTCGGTGAACTCGCCGAACGCAATCCGAACGAAACCGCGTCCATTGTTCGTCAATGGCTCAGCGAACCTGCCGAGTCCTGATATGGCCGTACCGCAAACCACAAACACCAACGACATCACCACCGTCATCTCGGCGCTGGCCAGCCGTCAGGCCACCCGGCCCAAGGGCAAGGCATTGAGCGGCCCGAAGCGCGCCGCCATCCTGATGCTGGCGCTCGGCGAGCAATATGGCGGCAAGGTCTGGGCGCTGCTCGACGACGACGAGGTGCGCGAATTGTCGATCCATATGTCGACGCTCGGCAACGTCGAGGCCGAAGTGGTCGAGGACCTGCTGCTGGAATTCGTTTCCCGGATGTCGGCATCCGGCGCGCTGATGGGCACCTTCGACGCCACCGAACGGCTGCTGCAGCAATACCTGCCTTCCGAACGCGTCACCGGCATCATGGACGAAATTCGCGGCCCCGCCGGCCGCAACATGTGGGAGAAGCTCTCCAACGTCCAGGAAGAGGTGCTCGCCAACTACCTCAAGAACGAATACCCGCAGACCATCGCGGTGGTGCTGTCGAAGCTCAAGCCGGAGCATGCCGCCCGCGTGCTGGCGATCCTGCCCGAGGACCTCGCGCTCGACGTGATCGGGCGCATGCTGAAGATGGAAGCGGTGCAGAAGGAAGTCATCGAGCGCGTCGAGCAGACGCTGCGCACCGAATTCATGTCCAACCTGTCGCAGACCCGCCGCCGCGATGCCCACGAGGTGATGGCCGAAATCTTCAACAATTTCGACCGCCAGACCGAGACCCGCTTCATCACCTCGCTGGAAGAGGAAAACCGCGAATCCGCCGAGCGCATCAAGGCGCTGATGTTCACCTTCGACGACCTTATCAAGCTCGACTCCGCCTCGGCGCAGACGCTGATGCGCAACGTAGACAAGGACAAGCTCGGCATCGCGCTGAAGAGCGCCAATGAGGAAGTCCGCAGCTTCTTCCTCGGCAACATGTCCTCGCGCGCCGGCAAGATGCTGATGGACGACATGGCGGCGATGGGTCCGGTCCGGCTGCGCGACGTCGACGAGGCGCAGGCGCTGCTCGTCAACCTCGCCAAGGACATGGCCGCCAAGGGCGAAATCACCCTGACCAAGAACCGCGCCGACGACGAACTGGTATACTGATGGCCGCACCCGCAAAATTCCTGTTCGACACCGACTTCGGCGCGCCGGACAAGAAGCGCGAGCGCGCCGCGACCGATGCCGAGATCGCGCAGAAGGTTGCCGCCGCCGAGGCCCGCGCCTACCGCACCGGCTACGAGGCGGCGCAGCACGAAGCCAAGGCGGAAAGCGACCGCCGCTCGGCGCTGGCGCTCGAGGAGATCGGCATCGCGATCAAGGGCATCGCCACGCGTTTTTCCGGCATCGAAACCCGGATGGAGACCGAGGCCGTCGACGTCGCGGTCGCGGTGGCGCGCAAGCTTTGCAACGAGCTGGTTTCCCGCCAGCCGCTTGACGAGATCACCGCGCTGGTGAGCGAATGCTTCTCGCATCTGGTCGCGACGCCGCATCTCGTCGTCCGCATCAACGACCAGCTTTACGACGCTGCCCGTGACAGGATCGAACGCCAGGCCGCGCAGAGCGGCTTCGAGGGCCGCCTGGTGATCCTGGCCGAGCCGACCGTCGCCCACGGCGACTGCAAGATTGAGTGGGCCGACGGCGGCGTGGTGCTGGAGCGCGCCGCCATCGAAGCCAAGATCGACGAACTTGTCGGGCGCTATATGGCGTCCCGAGATCAGGCCGGAAGCTGAAGGCCATGAGGACTGAACCATGAGTGACACCGACACACAGGTACCGCTTCCCGATCTCAACGCGGCGGACCCCGCCCCGATCGACGATCTGGCCTACAACGAGGACGAACAGGCCTCGCGGATCGCGGCCGACCTCGAGGCCGTATTCGACGTGCCGGTGCAGGTCTCGGCCGTGCTCGGCCGCTCCAAGATGGACGTCGGCGAGCTGTTGAAGCTCGGACCCGGCACCGTGCTCGAACTCGATCGCCGCGTCGGAGAAGCCATCGACATCTACGTCAACAACCGCCTGGTGGCGCGCGGCGAAGTGGTGCTGGTGGAAGACAAGCTCGGCGTGACCATGACCGAAATCATCAAGGCAGAACGCAACTAACAATTTTGGTGACACGCGCATAACCGGCGCGAACAGACGAACAGGAGATACACATGCGGCTTCTCATCGTTGGCACATTGAAGGGCCAGCTCACCACGGCCACCAAGATCGCGATGGACAACGGTGCTTCGGTCACCCACGCCGAGGCGATCGAACAGGCAATGGCGGTGCTGCGCGGCGGCAAGGGCGCCGACCTGCTGCTGGTCGACGTCGCCCTCGACATCCGCGACCTGGTGATGCGGCTGGAAGCCGAGCACATTCACGTGCCGATCGTGGCCTGCGGCATCACCAACGACGCCCGCGCCGCGGTCGCCGCGATCCATGCCGGCGCCAAGGAATACATCCCGCTGCCGCCCGATCCGGAGCTGATCGCCGCAGTGCTGGCCGCCGTCGCCAACGATTCCCGCGAACTCGTCTACCGCGACGAGGCCATGGGCAAGGTGATCAAGCTGGCGCAGCAGATCGCGGGCTCCGACGCCTCCGTCATGATCACGGGCGAATCCGGCACCGGCAAGGAAGTGCTGGCGCGCTATGTCCACACCCGCTCGGGCCGTGCCAAGAAGCCGTTCATCTCGATCAACTGCGCGGCGATCCCCGAGCACCTCCTGGAGTCCGAACTGTTCGGCCACGAGAAGGGCGCCTTCACGGGTGCCGTGGCGCGCCGCATCGGCAAATTCGAGGAAGCCACCGGCGGCACGCTGCTGCTCGACGAAATCTCCGAGATGGACGTGCGGTTGCAGTCGAAGCTGCTGCGCGCGATCCAGGAGCGCGTGATCGATCGCGTCGGCGGCACCAAGCCGGTTCCGGTCGATATCCGTATCCTCGCAACCTCGAACCGGAATCTCGCCGACGCCGTGCGCGAAGGCACCTTCCGCGAGGACCTGCTGTTCCGCCTCAACGTCGTCAACCTCAAGATCCCGCCGCTGCGCGACCGGCCCGCCGACATCCTCGAACTGGCGCAGCACTTCGCCAAGAAATACGCCGAAGCCAATGGCGTGCCGCTGCGGCCGATTTCCGCCGATGCGCGCCGGGTGCTGACCGCCAACCGCTGGCAGGGTAACGTTCGCGAGCTGGAAAACACCATGCATCGCTCGGTGCTGATGGCGCAGGGCGACGAGATCGGCGCCGAGGCCATCCTGACGCCCGATGGCGACCGTCTCGACCTCGCCAAGACTCCGCCCGCGGTGGCGCATGCCACCTTCGCCGCCGAACAAGTCACCCGCGCATTGGTCGGACGCACCGTCGCCGACGTCGAACGCGATCTGATTCTGGAAACGCTGAAGCACTGCCTCGGCAATCGCACCCATGCCGCCAACATCCTGGGCATCTCGATCCGTACGCTGCGCAACAAGCTGAACGAATATGCCGACGGCGGCATCCCGATCACGCCCGCCGGCGCCGGCGCCGGCGACTATGCGCGCTTTGCGGCGGCGGGGTAGCCCCCGCCACCGGCATTGCGGGGAGCCAACGGGGCGCGCGAATGCGCGCCCG
>JAIEPP010000454.1 GCA_019748335.1 Xanthobacteraceae bacterium | reverse complement strand
ACATTGCCCGCTGCATGGAGCGCCCGGCGTTCCAGCGGGCGGAGAAGATCGCGGCGGGGTAGAGCCTAACGGGCGACTCCGACACAAAATATCGAAAACAACCCCATGCAAAGTAGAAATGGGCCCCTATGGCGCCCTTCTGCCGGGCAGATTTAGCCTGGGACGACGCGCGGATCGAGGTCCTGGGCGTAGTCGACACCGTCGATGCCGAATCCGAACAGGCGCAGGAACTGGCTCTTGTATTCGCCAAGGTCGGCCAGTTCGCCTAGCGTCTCGGTGGTGAGCAGCGGCCAGCGCCGCGACACTTCCTTTTGAACCTCGGGCGAAAGCTCCCAGTCGTCGAGCCGAAGACGCTGCGCTTCATCGACCGGTGCATTCGAACCAAGCCTTGTCCGAAACAAACGATCGATCTGCTCGATGCAGCCTTCGTGCAGGCCGAGCTTCTTCATGACCTTGAACAGCACCGTCCCATAGAGCGGCACCACCGGAATGGCTGAACTCGCCTGCGTGACCACGGCCTTCAGCGCCACGACGCGGGCTGCATCCGGGCCGAGCCGGCTGCGGATCGCTTCCGCCTTGCGGTCGAGATCGACCTTGGCGCGACCAAGCGTGCCGTTCCAGTAGATCGGCCAGGTCAATTCGCTGCCGATATACGTGTAGTTGAGGGTCCGGAAGCCCGGCGCCAGAACACCGGCGCCCGCGAGCTGGTCGATCCAGCGCTTCCAGTCATCGCCGCCCATCACAGCGACGGTGGCCGCCGCTTCTTCCTCGCTCGCCGGTGAAATGGTGGTCTCGTAGACTTCGCCGGTTTCCGTGTTGAGCGTCTTGATTTCGACGGGAGCGCCAAGCGGCTTGATCGCCGAGCGCCAGGTGTTGCCCGTATCCGGATCGGTGCGGACAGGAGCCGCCATGCTGTAGACCAGCATGTCGAGCTGGCCGAATTTTTCGCGCACGGCTTCAATAAAGGTTGTCTTCAACTCGTTTGAAAAGGCATCGCCTTCCAGCGTGAGCGGCGAGCGGCCGATTTTCCTGGCTTCGACCTCGAAGGCGCGGTTGTTATACCAGCCGGCGCTGCCGGTCCTGGTCGCCGTGGGCTCGCGCTCCAGCGATACGCCGATGGTATCTGCGCCGCCGGCGAAGGTCGAGACGATGCGGCTGGCGAGGCCGTAACCCGTCGAACAGCCGAGCACGGCGACGCGCTTCGGGCAATCCGGGATCGATCCCTGACGGAGAACGTAAGCAATTTGTTCGCGGACATTGGTGGCACAGCCGACCGGATGTGCCGTCGTGCAAATGAAGCCTCGCACGCGCGGTTCGATAATCATGCCCACCCCATTCCGGATTGTTGCAAGTCCTCATTCGCTGCCTGCCGACCTCCCGCGCAAGCGGGAAGTGACCCGAGCGGCCTACGCATCCATCCGCTTGAACACCAGCGTGGCGTTGGTGCCGCCGAAGCCGAACGAGTTCGACAGCACGGTGCCGAGCTTGGCGTTGTCGATGCGCTTGCGCACGATCGGCATGTCGGCGAACACGGGATCGAGTTCGGTGATGTGGGCGCTTTCGCAGACGAAGCCGTTGTTCATCATCAGCAGCGAATAGATCGCTTCCTGGACGCCGGTGGCGCCGAGCGAATGCCCGGTCAGCGCCTTGGTCGCCGAGATCGGCGGGCACTTTTCGCCGGTTCCGAACACTTTTCGGATCGCCTCGATTTCCGGCGGATCGCCGGCCGGCGTCGAAGTGGCGTGCGGGTTGATATAGTCGATCGGCGTCTTCACGGTTGCCATCGCCATGCGCATGCAGCGCTCGGCGCCTTCGCCCGACGGCGCCACCATGTCGTAGCCGTCCGAGGTCGCGCCGTAGCCGACGATTTCGCCATAGATCTTCGCGCCGCGCGCCTTGGCATGTTCGAGTTCTTCGAGCACCACCACGCCGGCGCCGCCCGCAATCACGAAACCGTCGCGGCTGATGTCGTAGGGGCGCGAGGCGGTCGAGGGCGTGTCGTTGTACTTCGAGGACATCGCGCCCATGGCGTCGAACAGCACCGACAGCGACCAGTCGAGCTCCTCGCAGCCACCGGCGAAGATCACGTCCTGCTTGCCGATCTGGATCGTCTCGTACGCATTGCCGATGCAATGGTTCGAGGTCGCGCAGGCTGACGAGATCGAATAGTTGACGCCCTTGATCTTGAACCAGGTCGCCAGCGTGGCTGACGCCGTCGACGACATCGCCTTCGGCACCGCAAACGGTCCGACCCGCTTCGGTCCCTTGGTTCGCGTGATATCGGCGGCTTCGACGATGGTGCGCGCCGACGGGCCGCCGGAGCCCATGATGATGCCGGTGCGGACGTCGGATACTTCGGTCGGCGATAGCCCGGCATCCTGGATGGCCTGCTCCATCGCGACGTGATTCCAGGCCGCGCCCTCGGCGAGGAAACGCATCGCGCGCCGGTCGATGATATCGGCCGGATTGAGCGTCGGCGCGCCCTGCACCTGCGAACGAAAGCCCAGCTCGGCGTATTTCGTCGCGCGGGTAATGCCGGACTTCGCCTCGTGAAGACTCGCCAGCACTTCCTGGGTGTTGTTACCGATGGACGAGACAATGCCCATCCCCGTGATGACAACCCGCCTCATGATCGCCTCGCCTTGCCGTTATGTTATTCTGTGATGATGCCGTTGATCGCGTTGCTCAGGTAGGATCGGAGCCCTGCTTGAACAACCCGACCTTCAGATCCTTGGCGCGATAAATAATCTCGCCATCCATGGAAAGCCAGCCGTCGGCGACGCCGAGCACCAGCTTTGAGCGGATCACGCGCTTGATATCGATATTGTACACAACCTTGCTGGCGGTCGGCAGCACCTGGCCGGAGAACTTCAGCTCGCCCAGGCCAAGCGCCCGGCCGCGGCCCTCGCCGCCAATCCACCCCAGGTAGAAGCCGACCATCTGCCACATCGCGTCGAGGCCGAGGCAGCCCGGCATGACCGGATCGTTCTTGAAATGGCAGCCGAAGAACCAGAGGTCCGGCTTCACATCGAGCTCGGCGCGGATCAGGCCCTTGCCGTATTCCCCGCTATTCTCGGCAATGTCGGTGATGCGGTCGAACATCAGCATCGGCGGCAGCGGCAATTGCGCGTTGCCCGGGCCGAACATCTCGCCCCGACCACAGGCCAGCAAATCCTCGTATTCGTAACCGCTGCGCCGCTCCAGCATCGTATTCAGCCTCTGGTTAGATATCCCGATGGAGCGCTTTCGAGCGAACCGGACCCGTTTCCCCACGGGAAAAAGGCTTTTTTCCCGCTATTGGCGCCGCTTAGGGTGCTATCGGCCATTGCCTCTGCCGAATTCGCATATGTGGTCCGCGCGCTCTGTAACATAGGCCTTGGCGGCCAGCAAAGCACCGGAATCGGCTAAAACGCGGCGTTCCAACACCTGCCGCGACTTAACCCTGAGTCCGCTCTAGTTGCGAAAAACTTGCATCTGGAATATTTCGTCCCTATATTTGGTAAGAATATTACCCAAGTGATCGAGTATGGTGCCCGAAGTGGACATAAACGAGCAGACCTTGAACGACGACGCCGTTGATCCGGCCGCCCGTGGCGCCGGTCATCAGCCGGCGCTGACCGGATGTCCATGGCACGACGTCAATGAAATGCTGCAGGCGGCCGGCCTGCGGCCGACCCGTCAGCGCATGGCGCTGGGCTGGCTGCTGTTCGGCAAGGGCGCACGTCATCTGACCGCGGAAATGCTGTACGAGGAGGCGACGCTGGCGAAGGTACCGGTCTCGCTCGCCACCGTTTACAACACGCTGAACCAGCTCACCGATGCAGGCCTGCTGCGTCAGGTCAGCGTCGACGGCACCAAGACCTATTTCGACACCAACGTCACCGCGCATCACCACTTCTATCTCGAGAACAATCACGAGCTGGTCGACATTCCCGATCCGCATCTGGTGCTGAACAAGATGCCGGATGTCCCCGAAGGCTACGAGATCGCCCGCGTCGACATGGTCGTGCGGCTGCGCAAGAAGCGCTGAACGCTTTCAATTCATCCGTATATCGTCGTCATGGCCGGGCTTGTCCCGGCCATCTACGTCTTGCTTCCTTCTTAACGCACCAAAAACGTGGATGGCCGGGACAAGCCCGGCCATGACGAAGAATCGCGATTTGGTGCATATGCGCGCGAGCGCTATTCCACCTTCTCGTCCGCATAAACGCCCCACAGCCGCTGCTGCTCGATCCAGCCGTCAAAGCCGTTGCCGGAGACGCGGCACCAGCCGGTGGTGCATTTCTTGACCTGGGCGACGACACCGGCCTGCAGGCGCGCCGCGACGGCGCTGCCGGGATCGGCGCGATCGTAGAGCGTCGCGAGGTCGTCCTTGGTCTTCATCGTGACGACGGCGGTGCGGCGGCCGGACAGCAAGGAATGATAGACCCAGCCCTCGGCGCCTTCGGAATCGCGCACGCGGCGCCAGTTCTCGAATTCG
>JAIEPP010000330.1 GCA_019748335.1 Xanthobacteraceae bacterium | reverse complement strand
GGCAACGCAGCGCCCGCGGCTTCGCCGACTCCGGCCCCCGCCGCCACGCCGGCGGCGCCGGCCAAATGATCGGCCAGGCACGGCCGAGGACCGTTACGGAAATTTCAGCGTTTTGAATTGACTACGCCCTTAAAACGCCATGCCGTCATACCAGTTGTGAATTCGCGCGGCAGGATTATCCTGAACCCGCCGCCGTGTCGGTCGAACCTTGGGGACGGGTTCGCTTTCCCCCCTTGCAGGCCCCGTATGGTTTAGCCGCCGATGCGCGCCGTCGTTGCCGTCCTGTTGTGTGTGACCGCAGCCCACGCTGCGCTGTGGGGTCTGTTTCAGGAAAAACAGCCGGCACCCGATTTCAAGGGCATCCTGCCCAGCGTTTCCTATACGCCGTTTGAACCGGGTCACGTCGTCGACAACGCCGTGGACCCCGACAGGATTCGCGCCGACCTGAAGCGGCTCTCCGGCGTGACCCGCGCGATCCGCTCCTATTCCTCCATCGAAGGCAACGAACTGGTGCCGCCGATCGCAGCCGAGTTCGGGCTCAAGGTCATGGTGGGCGCGTGGATCAACAGGGATGACGACCACAACCTGCGCGAAATCGAGGCCGCGATCGCGCTCGCCAAACGCAACAGCAACGTCAACGGCATCGTGGTCGGCAACGAAGCCATCTTCCGCGCCGACCAGAAGGTCGAGGACCTGATCGAACTGATCAAGCGGGTCAAGAAATCGGTCAACGTCCCCGTCACGACAGGCGAAATCTGGAACAGCTGGCGCGACAATCCGGAACTCGCCTCTTCCGTCGATTTCATCGCCGCCCACGTGCTGCCCTATTGGGAAAACTTTACCGACAAGCAGGCGGTGGACCAGGCGGTCTACCTCTACGGATTGCTGCGCGAAAAATTCCCCGGCAAGCGGATCGTCATCGCCGAATTCGGCTGGCCCAGCGCCGGCTACAACCTGAAGAACGCCGAACCCGGTCCATTCGAGCAGGCCTCAGTGCTGCGCAACTTCGTCGTCCGCGCCGACGCGATGGGCATGGAATACAACATCGTCGAAGCGATGGACCGGCCCTGGAAATTCTTCGAAGGCGGCGTCGGCCCCTATTGGGGCATCCTGAACAATGCCGGCGAGGCGAAGTTCTCGTGGACAGGCCCGATCGTAAATCCGAACTACTGGAACCTCGCCGCGATCGCGCTGCTGGTCGGCATCCTGATGTCGCTGCCGATCCTGCGGATCGAACAGCCGACCGTGATGCAGGCTTTCGTGCTCTCGGCTGCGGCCAACGGCGTCGGCGCCTGGGCCTCGACCGTATTCGCGTTCTGGACCGGCCATTACTTCGTGTTCGGCTCGGCCTTCGCGCTGACGCTGGGCCTGATCCTTCTTGTGCCGCTGGTGCTGATCGCGATGGCGCGCATCGACGAGATCGCGGCCGTCGCGTTCGGCCGCGGACCGCAACGCCTGATCACCAGGACCGCCACCCTGGCGCCGGCCACGATGGGCGAAGGCGTCAGCTTCCCGAAAGTGTCGATCCACATCCCGGCTTATTTCGAGCCGGTCGAGATGCTGAAGCAGACGCTCGATGCGGTCTCAAAGCTCGACTACCCCAACTTCGAATGCGTCTGCATCATCAACAACACGCCCGATCCTGCGTTCTGGCAGCCGATCCAGGACCATTGTCGCGCGCTCGGCGAACGCTTCGTGTTCATCAATGCCGAGAAGGTCAAGGGCTTCAAGGCCGGCGCGCTGCGCATTGCGATGGACCGCACCGCCGTTGACGCCGAGATCATCGGCATCATCGACGCTGATTACGTCGTGCATCCGGACTGGCTGAAGGATCTGGTGCCTGTGTTCGCCGACCCGCGCGTCGGCCTGGTGCAGGCGCCGCAGGAACATCGCGACGGCGACCTGTCGCTGATGCACTACATCATGAACGGCGAATATGCCGGCTTCTTCGACATCGGCATGGTCCAGCGCAACGAACACAACGCCATCATCGTGCATGGCACGATGTGCCTGATCCGCCGCGCAGCCATGGATATGGCCGGCGGCTGGTCGAGTGACACCATCTGCGAAGATACCGACCTCGGCCTCACCATCCAGCAGCAGGGATGGCTGACGCACTACACCAACGTCCGCTATGGCGAAGGCCTGCTGCCCGACACCTACGAGGCCTTCAAGAAGCAGCGCCACCGCTGGGCCTATGGCGGCTTCCAGATCGTCAAGAAGCACTGGCGGCGCTTCCTGCCCGGCGCGAGCCGGCTGTCGCCGGACCAGCGCCGCGAGTTCTCGCTGGGATGGCTGAACTGGCTCGGGGCCGAAAGCCTCGGCGTGGTGGTCGCGATCCTCAATTTGATCTGGGTGCCGATCGTGGCGTTTGCCGACATCTCGATCCCCGACAAGATTTTGACGCTGCCGATCATCGCCTCCTTCGTCGTTTCACTGACGCATTTCATCGTGCTCTACCGACTGCGGGTGAACATCAAGGCCGGGCAGATGCTGGGCGCCATGATCGCGGCGATGAGCGTGCAATGGACGGTGTCGCGTGCGGTGGCGCAGGGCCTGATCACCGAACATCTCGCCTTTGCCCGCACCTCCAAGGGCGGCCTGTCGCGGATGTCGATCGAATTCCAGGCGTTCTGGGAAGCCGTGATCGGCGTGCTGCTGCTGGTCGGCGCCGCCGTGCTGGTGGTCATGAACGGCACCAAGCAGGTGCGCGAAATCTACATTTTCGCAGGCGTGCTGGTGCTGCAAAGCCTGCCGTTCCTGGCAGCGGTCGCGATCGCGCTCCTGGAAAACTCCCGTGCCAATTCCTTCGCCTTCTGGCGCAACAGCGCGGTACGGACAGCGGAACTGATCGGCATCCGCCCGGTCCGCCTGCCGACGGTGGCCGCCCCCTCGCAGCCGGTGGCATCGGAGATTCGCCGGGAAGTGAATTGATACATAGCGTTTTCCCGCGAAGTGGACCCCGGTTCGCGCCTGGAAAACGCATCAGATAAAATACTGAGCCTCACCCGAGGCTCAGTCGTGGATGGATTGCCCCCGGAACGCATCAAGAGGCCCGGCTAACCTTTTACGGCACAAAGGGAATTGGGGGCACGGGACCGGCACATTTGCCGCGCCTGCGCTATTGACCCAAGGGGGTACGCCCCCTACACAGCGCGGCGAGTGAGCGCGTAGCTCAGGTGGTAGAGCACGTGACTTTTAATCATGGGGTCGAGGGTTCGAGTCCCTCCGCGCTCACCAATGGCATTTTATTGCAAACATTTAGCCTAATTGAGATTTCCGGGTTTCCGGGGTCTTTTGGCTCTTCAACCTTCCTGTTGATCAAGGCCACTCACCTTCGCGAACGAAGGCGGAAATCGAAAAATGGGCACCGAGGCAGCCGGATAAGCCGACGTTATCCAGAACAATGCACAGAGTGGTAGAGCTTGCGTTGAAGGAGGGATAGACGCCATTGCGCCTACTACAATTTTAAGTTGGACAGGAATTGCACACCCCTTCAAGATCGAATGCATAAACGCGCAATTTGATTTTGAGGGAGATTGCCCACATGGCCGCCGGAAAGATCGATTTCAGCTATACCGGGATCGGAACGTTGTTGAAGGGCGGCCGGCTTACCGTTCCACCAAATCAGCGTTCGTATGCTTGGACAGAAGATAACGTCGGCGACTTGTTTGACGATTTATCAGTCGCGATCAAAGACGGAGAAACTGACTATTTTCTCGGCACCGTCGTTCTGACCGGCGACGGGATTCCCGACGTATCAGACGGACAGCAGAGGCTGGCCACCACGTCAATCTTGGTTGCGAAAATTCGCGACTACTTCATCGGCGTTGGTAAAGAGAAGAAGGCGCGACAGATCGATACCGATTATCTTCGCACTACCGATTTGAAAACAGATGAAACAATCTCGCGCTTGAGTCTCAATGCCGACGACAACGTCTTCTTTGTAAATAATATCGTTCTCGACCCAAAAGAGCGTGAGGCTGTCCCACCTCATCAGAATCTCCGTGAGTCAAACCGAAGACTTTTGCGAGCCGCCGAATTGGCCGACTCATTTGTCGCTAAAATCACTAAGGGTCAATCTGCAATAGATGCAGAGGAATTACTCGTCGAATGGGTGACGTTCCTTTCCGATGGAGCAAAGATAGTTGTCGTCCGAGTGAACGACAGCGCCTTAACTTACCGCATGTTTGAAACCTTAAATGATCGTGGCTTGCGTGCATCGCAGGCGGACCTCCTTAAGAACTATTTTTTTAGCCGCACCAATAAACTTGATGAAGCAAATTCTAGGTGGTCTTCGATTGCTGGCGCAATGGAGTCCGTTGGCAGCGACGATTTGCTTGTAACTTATATCAGGCACTTTTGGATTACGCAGCACGGCCCAACCAAAGAGCGCGAACTTGCTGATAGCATAAGAAAAAAGATTACTAGCGATCAGAAGACGCGAGAATTCTTACGGCAATTGGACGAAGCTG
>JAIEPP010000076.1 GCA_019748335.1 Xanthobacteraceae bacterium | reverse complement strand
CCGCGCCGGGTCTGCACCATGCGCTCGAGCTGCTGGTAGCTGCGCAGCGCCGCGGTCAGCGAGGTGAACAGCTTGTCCGCCGTCAGCTCGGTCTTGGCCTTGTAGTCGTTGATGTCGTACTGGACGATGACGCGACGCTCGGGTGCTTGGCCGGGCTGGCCGGTACGCAGGATGATGCGGACGGTCTCGTTCTTGAGGTCGCTGCGGATGTATTCGACCAGTTCCAGGCCTGCGACGTCGGTTTCCATGATGACGTCGAGCAGCACGGCCGCGATATCCGGATTGTCGCGCATCAGGGTGCGGCCCTCGGCCGCGGAATAGGCCGACAGGATCTCCAGCGTGGCGCCGTGAAGGTTGTAGTCGCTCAGCGCGAAGCGGGTGCCTTCATGCACCGCGGCATCGTCGTCGATAACGGCGATCTTCCACTTGCGCGCGTTCGAATCCTCCGGAGCTACCCCGGAATCGTCGATCAGGTGGAGGACATCGTCCTGTTCGGCCATTGAGGTGTTCCGTCGGCTACTGCGTCTGTTGTCGTGGGGCCGCCCTTGGCGACCTTCGGCATGATAATGCGGAATGTGGTGCCTTGTCCCAGTCTTGACTCCAGCATCATCCGGCCGCCGAGCTGTTGAGTGACAAGATTATAGACGATATGCAAGCCCAGTCCGGTGCCGCCTTCGTTGCGGCGCGTCGTAAAGAACGGGTCGAACGCCTGCCGCTGCACGTCCGGCGTCATTCCGGCCCCGTTGTCGGCGAAAATGATCTCGACATCGTCGCTGCCGCGCCCCCGCGCCGAGATCGAGATCGCCCCGGAGCGGCCGTCGGCGAAGGCATGGTTGGCGGCGTTGAGGAAAAGATTGGTTAATATCTGGCCGTAGGAGCCGGGATAGCCGTCGATGACGAGGCCCTCGGGCACGTCCACCGACAGCGTGATGGCCGCCTTCTTCAGCACCGGCCGCAGGCTGGCGACGATCTGGTCGGTGGCTTCGCCGAGGTTGAACTGGCGCCGCTCGGCATGCGAGCGGTCGACCGCGACCTGCTTGAACGACTGGATCAGTTCGCCGGCGCGGTGCAGGTTCGCCACCAGTTGCCCCGCCGCGTCGCGCGAGCTCTTGACGAATTCGTCGAGCTTGGAGCGCCGCAGCGGTTCGGTGCGCAGTTCGGACTCGAAGATTTCGGCCCGCCGCGCAAAACTTGATGCAACCGTCAGGCTGATGCCGATCGGGTTGTTCACTTCGTGGGCGACGCCGGCGACCAGCCCGCCGAGCGCCGCCAGCCGTTCAGCATCGATCAGGTTCTGCTGCGCGGTGTTGAGTTCGAGCAGCGCGCTCTCGGCCTTTTCCTTTGAGGCGCGCAGTTCGTCCTCGGTCTCGCGCTTGGCGATGGCGTTCTCGCGGAACACCTCCACTGCGCGCGCCATGGCGCCGACTTCGTCCCTGGCTGACGTGCCCTGTACGGCGCGATTGTAGTTGCCCGACGTGATCGCGTGCATCGCCGCCATGATCTGCTGCAGCGGCAGCCGGATCGAGAGCGCGATCAGGACGCCGGCGGACAGGATGATGCCGAGGAAGATCACGGCGATCGACATCACCCGGCGCGAAATCGACGACAGCGTCCGGTCGAACGTTTCCTGCGCCTTCTGCTCGCGCTGGCGCATCTTGACCGAAAGTTCGTCGATGGCGCCGATCGCTTCGGCCTGGCTGGCGTCGATGGTGTTGCGCAACAGCTCGGTCCGGTTGGTGAGTTGCTCGGTCAGTTTGGCAAACCCCTCGCGCAGCGCGACCGTCCGAGAATTGAGCCGCGTCAGCGCCATCCGCTGCAAATCGTTGTCGGCGAGGTCGGCCATCATGGGAATGGTCTTCTCGATCGTCTCGGTATTGCGGCGCGCCTCCTCGGCAGAGGCCGAGGCCAGCGACAGGTAATAGGAGTTGGCGGCGACCAGCATCGCGGTGAACGCTTCGCGGGATTTACCGAGCGCCGGCCAGATCTGCGCGTCGCGGTGGCCGGTAGCGCCCTCGATGATCGAATACAGCCCGGCCATTTCCTTGGCCGGTCCCTGCACTTGCTGTTCGTAGGTCTTGGTGATGGTCGCCTGTATTCCGCGCAGTTCGCCGAAGCCGTTGAGAAAGCGGTCGGTGACGTGCTCGAGCCGCTCGACCGATCCCGAAAGCATCGGGTCGGTCGAGGCGCGGGTGGTCAGCGTGCCGAGCACGGCTTCGCGCAGCAGCAGGATTTCGGCGAACAGTTCCGGGCTCGGCTGGTTGATATAGCGATGGATCAGGTTCTGCAGGCGGCTGGTTTCGCTTTCCAGCAGCGCCAGGATCTTGTCGGATTCCCTTACCTGGCGGACATCGTCCCAGGCCGAGCCGAGCACCTGGGCGCCGTTCCAGATCAGCGCGGCAAGCACCACGACGACGGCGGAGTTCAGGGCTGCGATCGACAGGATGCGCCAGCGGATAGGGACGGCGCGCAGCAACTGGACGATGCGAAAGCGGCCGCGCGTGGCGAAGCCCGCCGGCCGTTCCGTCGCTCCGTCCTGGTGTGGCGTCTCGGCCAATTCACTCCACCTCGCGAATGCGTTCGATCAACTGGGTCATCGCAGGGGCGCGATGAAGCCTGGCGTAGATTCCGGCCAAAGCCGCTTCTTGAAAAAAGCCCGCTTCGTGAAAAATATTCCGCTCGTCGCGCGAAAGGCTGAACCATGCCTCTTGCGGCGTCGCCGGCACCACCTTGTTCTGGGCATCGGCGGCGCGAAATTCACGCGCGAAAACGCCCGTTGCGGCTGACGTCAGAGACAGCGTGACAACGAGCTGAAAGGTCCGCGAAAGGTCGGCGCGGCGGTACACAGGCAACGAATCCCCTTGCTGATACTGTCTGCGGCGCGAACAAAAGGTTCAATGCTTTTTAGCAGAACTTTCCGTGGGTTGGCTATCCGGGCATGGTTAAGGTGCTGGGCCTCCTGCAATCGGTGATTGTGCAGCGCGACGCCCCCCGATGGGCGGGCCGGATCAACCGTAGGGCGGATTGAAAGTTGCATTGAAACCGCCGTCCCGGAGATTTAAGACGGCAGATCGAATGGATTTATCGCGGGCAGCAGCCGAGCAGAGTGGTCGATCAGTGAAACTGGCCTTGAGGTTGTTGCAGTCTGTCGCGCTCGCCGCCGCGGCGCTGGCGTCCCCCGCGCAAGCTGCCACCGAGATCAACTGGTGGCACGCGATGTCGGGCGAACTCGGCAAGCAGGTTGAGAAGCTGGCGACAGATTTCAACGCCTCGCAATCCGACTACCGGATCGTGCCGTCCTACAAGGGCAGCTATACTGAGACGGTGACGGCCGCGATCTTTGCCTTCCGCTCGCGCAGCCAGCCCGCCATCGTCCAGGTCAACGAGATCGCGACCGCGACCATGATGGCGGCAAAAGGCGCGATCTATCCGGTCTACGAGTTGATGCGCGACCAATCGGAGCCGTTCTCGCCGGGCGCCTATCTGCCGGCCGTGACCGGCTATTATTCCGACGTCGCCGGCAACATGCTGTCGTTCCCGTTCAATGCCTCGACGCCGATCCTGTACTACAACAAGGATATGTTCCGCGCCGCCGGTCTCGATCCGGAGGTGGCGCCGAAGACCTGGCCGGAGCTCGGCATTGCGGCGAAGCGGCTGCGCGCGGCCGGCGCCGTCTGCGGCCTCACCACCTCCTGGCCGTCCTGGATCAACGTCGAGAATTTTTCCGCGTTCCACAATCTGCCGCTGGCGACCCATGCCAATGGTTTCGGCGGCCTCGATGCCGAGCTGACGTTCAACAACCCGCTGGTGGTGCGCCACATCGCGCAATTGGCGGAATGGCAGACCACCAAGGTGTTCGACTATAGCGGCCGGGGGCAGTCGGCCGAACCGCGCTTTCAAAAAGGCGAGTGCGGAATCTTCATCGGTTCGTCGGCGACGCGCGCCGACATCAAGGCCAATTCGAAATTCGAGGTCGGCTACGGCATGATGCCGTATTGGCCCGACGTGGAGGGCGCGCCGCAAAACACCATCATCGGCGGCGCCACGCTGTGGGTGCTGCGCGACCGGCCGCGCGCCGAATATGCCGGCGTCGCAAAATTCTTCGCCTACCTGTCGAAACCGGAAGTTCAGGCCGCCTGGCACCAGAACACCGGTTACCTGCCGATTACCCGCGCCGCCTTCGACCTGACCCGCGCGCAGGGCTTTTACGATCGCAACCCCGGTGCGGCGATCTCGATCGAGCAGATGACCTTGAAACCGCCGACCGAGAATTCAAAGGGAATCCGGCTAGGCTCGTTCGTTCTGATCCGCGACGTGATCGACGAGGAGCTGGAGCAGGCTTTCAGCGGCAAGCGATCGGCGCAGGCCGCGCTCGACTTCGCCGCCGAGCGCGGCAACCGCCTGCTGCGCCAGTTCGAACGGGCGAACCCGGATCG
>JAIEPP010000170.1 GCA_019748335.1 Xanthobacteraceae bacterium | reverse complement strand
TGCGATGGGAACTGCAGTCGTCCGGCGGAACCTGTGCTCAATGGCAGCAGTGCGGTTGTGAAAATTCCTCGGCCGCCATTTCCGCGTCAGGACGCGAACTTCGCGGGCTGAAATAAAATCCCCGCGCTGGTCGGATCTTCCAGACTTTTCACGCGGAAGCCGGACACACCGTCGATCCACGGTTTGGTGCAGTGCGGCCTATGACAGGAGATACCGGATGACTACGGGGTGGGCAGATTGGATTTCATCTTCGTGGATAAATCAACGAAGCTTCAATGATTCGACCGCAGATTCGTGATTGGCTCGGACCCAACGCGAATCGGCGTCGAACCGTTATTCGCTCATGGAGGAATGGATGCCCAGGCACTTCGGTTTGAAGGCGACATCGGTCATCGAAAGCTCGGGATCGATCAGGCTGACCAATCCCACACCGGCTTTGGCGGCACCGGCCGTGCCACCGGCGAGCCTCTCGCCGAGTGATTCCATGGAGCCGAGCCTCACCGCTCCGAGCCTGGCCTTGCCGTTCTCGCCCGCGAGCTGGCGCGGCTGTCATGGGCGGCGATCCGTCTCGGCGCACTGAGCCGGGTTAAGTACTTCTCGTGTGAGGCGGCGAAGGCAAAGCTTCGAAGCTCTGCCGCGCGATCGTCCACCATTTCGAGGGCAAGCTCGCGACCTCGCAGCATCCGCTGCGCTAAATCGCCGACGTCGCCATCCCGGTCTTTGCAACGCTTCGATCATGGATTCCGCTGCAGATCGCAAACCGGATCGCGCCAAGGCTCGCTTACTGAAAAGGCAGTCTCACTGAGACGGCTGGCTCACTGAAGAACCTTCGGCAGCACGACCACGACATCGATGGCCTGCTTCAGAATGTGACGGGCAATGTCTGCAATGAGCAGGGCGAAGTCGTCCTCGATCTCCGCCGCGGTGCCTTCGTCCCTTGCATAGACATACAGCAACGGCCCATCGACTTCGGCAAACCTGATGCCGGCAAACACGCGATCAAACTCGCTGGCGCCGAGAATGGCCGCCACGCGCGCCTGGATGGCGTAGTCCTGTATTTGGGTCAGTTCCATGCGGGAGAGATATGGGCTCGCGGAGCAAAAGCAAGGACTGCAAAAGCGGGTTGTCGGAGTAGAGGATTGGCACCCGCCGGTACGCCGAATTGCTACTCCGGTCTTGTGAACCTCTTCATATCCGAGCCGCCCGGCCGCTGTCTAAAGTCCACGCATGCGCGTGGTCATCGTCATCTGTCTGGTCGTGGTCGTGCTGTCCCTTATTCGCGACCACAGGCATTTCGCGCCCAGGCCTAGCGGGGCGTTGCCTGCCGTGAATGTGCCGTGACATGGCCGGGATGGCGCGGGCAGGAATCGAGATAACCGCTCAGGTCTGCGTTCGGCGGCACTTGGCGGACACCGATTAAACGCAATCGTTCTTGTTGTTCAGTGTCATTTCGTCTTCTGTTTTGTCTCCTGTGTGTTCACGACAAATGCCGCTCGCGAACGGTGCGGCAGAGCCACCGCACAAGTGCGTTGGAATTCTCGACTTAATTAAACCCATGTTCGGATTTGATTCCGCCGCTTCGCATCAACACCCTGCGCTTTTTGGGGCGGCGCATGAACGCGGATCAGAACTACAATCCGTTTTTGGTCGGCTGCGCCGTTGGCACGTCGATTGTGCTTGCCGTGGTGATGGCGATGCACGTGCTGATTGGCTGAACGTTTAGTGATTCTTTCACCATTCGTCTGAACTTGCGGACAACCAACTTTCCTAAGCCGCCTGCAATACCTGCCTGATAGCGTCGCTGCAAAAATCGGCAGGGCTGAAGCAAATGTCGCAGCGAGTATTGATCGATGAAACGCACTCCATGGCTATCTGCACCGAGATAGGTGAGCGGCTGCGGTCGGTTCTCAACGTGGATGCGCCCATGCCGCCGAGGCTGACCGTGCTTTTGGCCAGGCTGGCAGAGTTGGATTTTCACGAATCTCCTTCGATCGTTCCGAGTCTGGAAGCTTTCGAACTGGTTTAGGCCGTGGAGTTGGGCGACCTGCCGGAATGGGATTGGGCCGATATATAAGCTGCCAGCCCACGGCGATCGTAGTCAGCCGCCAATTCAAAAGTATCTGATTTCATTGACGGTGATGGTGGGCGCACAAGGGATCGAACCTTGGACCTCTCCCGTGTGAAGGGAACGCTCTCCCGCTGAGCTATGCGCCCGGGAATTGGCCCGTAATGGGGGCCGTCAGAGCCCGCGATTTACGTTTTGCGGGCCCATGGTGTCAAGCAAAAGCAGATTAGGGGGCCGCGACGGGCCTTTTTCGCGTGCCATTCTACTTTGCATGGGGTTGTTTTCGCGATTTTGTGTTTGGCCCCTCCGGAGCATCCGGATCTGCTGTGCTGGCGCCTACGGAAAACGGGGTATTACGCCCCCTGCTGGCGGGCGCGGGAGGCGTGGGATTGCAGGGCGCGGATGCGTTCCGCCAGCGTGCCGCCGCCTTCGGACGGGCCCACAAGCGGGGCGGCGCCGTTGCCGGCGATGTCGTTGGCGGGTTTGGCGGGCGTTTTGGGGGCGGCGGGTTCCGCGGCCAGCATGGCCTCGATCGCCGAATTCGGGCCCTCGAGCTGCATCGCGAGCTTGGCGACTTCGGCGGCGATGTCGTTGATGCGCTCGCGCAGCAGCGCGTTTTCCATCCGCTCGGTCGCCCAGGAGCTTTCGGCCTGCTGCTGGATCGCGTTGATGTCGCGCTGCAGTTTGGCGCGCTCGTCGCGCGCCGCGCGAAGCTGTTCCTCGACGGCGGCTTTCTCAGCGCGCAGTTTCTCGATCGCCGCTGAGCTGGCACCGCTCGACGAGGTCGTCGCGAGCTCGTTGCGAAGGTCCATCATGATGCGCTCGGCAGCCGCGTTGGCCTGCTTGAGCTGGTTGTTCTCATATTCGCGTTCGGCCAGCAGCTTGCCCTGCGTCGTCAGGCGGCCTTCCAGATCGCTGACGCGGCTGCCGAGCATCTCGGCTTCCTTGACCTGGACGATCAACTGGCGGTCGAGATCGTTGACGCGCTGGCTCAGGTTTTCGACGCGGCTGCGTGCTTCCGTCAGTTCGCGCGTCGCGTTCTCGGACTCGGTGCGCTCCTGCGCGAGCCGGGCCTGGGTTGCCGTAAATTCCTTTTCGGCGTCGCCGACGCGGCCCTTGAGTTCCTCGATCTGGGTGCGCACCGCGACCAGTTCGACCTGGCGGCTGTCCGCCATCATCGAACGGTCGGACAGTTCGTGATTGATCTTGGCGAGTTCGGCCTGCTTGTCGGTCAGCGCGGTTTCGGCGCCGCGAAGCATCTCGGTCTTGGCCGCGAATTCCTCTTCGGTGGCGCGCAACTGTTCCTTCACCGCCTTCTCGCGGGCTTCGAGCGAGAAGATGGTGGCGTTCTTTTCGCCGAGCTCGATCTTCATGCGGTTGATCGCATCGGACTTCTTGCCGAGTTCGGCGAGCTGGCTGGTGGTCTTGTTGCGGAGCTGATCGACGCTCATCTCGAGCCGTCGCGCCGACATCGCGAATTCCGCGCGCAGCTGGTCCTTGTCGGCCTGGATTTCAGCCATCGACAGCGGCGTCGCCGCTTCCAGCCGCCGGGTCGTCAGCCGCACCGCGCGGTTATGCACCAGCGGAACGATCATCAGGCCAAACAGCATTGAGACCAGAAAACCGATCGCCAGATACATGATCGGTTCGATCATGGATGGTTACTCCGCGCCAAAAGGAAATTGTTAATCACAATGCCATGGCGCACCGGCCCAACGCCAGCCCAATGGCGCGTTAACCTGAATCACGCCGGCGTCAGCACGCACTCTTTTGTTTTGACGCGTTTTCCTGGCGCGAACCGGGGTCCACTTCGCTCGAAAACGCTTTAGCGTGCTCAGAACGGGTTCCAGGTCGCGCGCGGCGTGAACTTGAGATAGCCGATATTGGCGCCGAGCCGCAGGCCGATGCCGGAGCGAATCGGAACCAGCACGATGTTGTTGGCGGTGAGCGCGGTCATGCCGAAACCGCCGATGATATAGGCCGAGCCGTCGATGCCGGCGAAGCGCTGGTAGATCGCGTTGGTGGCGGGGAGGTTGTAGACCAGCGTCATGGTGCGCGCGCCGTCGCCGCCCCAGTCGAAACCGACCGACGGCCCCTGCCAGTACACCCGCAAGTCGCCGGCGTTCTTGGTGTAGAGCGTGCCTTCACCGTAGCGCAGGCCGGCGACAAACGCGCCTGAGCCTTCTTCGCCGAGCACGTAGCCATTGGGCAGGCCCCATTGGCTGACCGCGCGCTCGATGATGGAGGCGAGGCCGCGCGAGACGTTGCCGAAGAACTTGTGCCCGGCATTGACCAGTTCGTCCGGCCCGAAGGTGGCGGGGCTTTGCTGTTGTGGCGGCGGCAAGGGCTGCGGTTGCGCCGGCTGAT
>JAIEPP010000021.1 GCA_019748335.1 Xanthobacteraceae bacterium | reverse complement strand
GGCCTGAATGAACGTCGCCGCATCCGGGCGCACCCGCCTGACCTCGTCGGCAACCGCGCTGTGGTTCGGCCCGACCACGACCGCGAGCGACGCGCCCGCGCCATGCGGGGCCGCATCCAGCACGTGGGCCAGCAGCGACTGCGAGGCCACGGGGTGCAACACCTTGGGCAGCGAGGAGCGCATGCGCGTGCCCTCACCGGCCGCAAGCACTACCGTCAGGCTGGATCGAGCCGTCATTCTGTTCCTCAAACAACACGTCGCGCCGGCCGTCTTTAATTGTTTTCGGTGGGAGATCAAACCGATTCGCCATCCCGGAAACGACCGGATTCAGGATCACGGCGGATTTCCTGTTAATGTTTGCTGTGTGATTCGGCAGGCCTGAGGGAGGGCCAGGAACGTTTTGGCCAAGAATTCAGACCATCTGTCCGGGGGCTTCGAGACCGACAATACCGGCGGCGTGCTGAGCGGCTTGCTGGCCGACGAAGACGACCTCGACCGCCGCGCGCTGTGGCGGATCGGAAGCTGGGGCGTCGGCGCGGTCGGCGCCGTGGTTGTGGCTGTCATGGCCAACCAGTCGTCGCTCGGGTTGAAGCACGAGCAGATGGCGGCCGCCGACCTCTCCCGGCAGGCGCAGCAGATCCAGACGGCGGCCCGCGAAACTCAGAACGAGACGCGGCGGCTTGCCAACGCGATCGACACGCTCAACGGCGACCGCGACCGGCTGTATTCCCGCGTCACCAGCCTGGAACAGGGGCTGGACTCCGTTACCGGCGCGTTCATCCGGCAAGTTTCCCCAGCGGGGACGCCGCCAGGCCCGACGACCCTGACCACCGAGCCGCAAACCTCGCCTACCCCGGGCCCCGCCCCCGTCGTCGCGCCGGTCGTGGCGGCCCCGGCCCCCGACAAGCCGGTGGCCAGGACAACGGTGCCGGAGCCCGGCCCGGCCACCATCTCGTCGGTCGCAAAAGACCCCCCGAGGACGGAACCGGTCAGGACGGAAGCCGCCAAGGAATTTGCAAAGGCGGCTGCAAAAATCGAAGCGGCGAAGATCGAAGCTGCAAAAATCGAGGCAGCAAAATCGGACGTCGCCAAGACCGAGCCAATCAAGGCCGAGCCAGCCAAGACCGAGACAATCAAGACAGACCAAGCCAAAACCGATCTCAAGACCGATCTTCCAAAGATCGAGGTGCTCAAGGTCGACGTCGCCAACGCGGATCCTGCAAAGACGGATGCTGCAAAGCCCGATGCCGCGAAGTCTTCAGGCACAGCGTCAGCAACGCCGCTGGTGGCCGCGAAATCGTTCATGGCGCCGCCCGATCCCGCCGCCGCCCGGCTGATCGAACCCGGCAAGCCGGCCAGCGTTGTCGCCGCGAGCCCGATCCCGGAAGTGGTGGCCACGGCACCGGCGGCGAGCGACGAGGAAGCCGACGAAGCCACCGCGCCGATGGTCGCGTTGCACCGGACCGAGTTCGGCGTCGATCTCGGCAGCGCCAATTCGGTCAGCGGCCTGCGCGCGCTGTGGCGCGGCCTGTTGAAGTCTCGGTCGAATGCACCGCTGTTACCGCTGCGTCCGATCATCATGATCAAGGAAGCCACCAACGGGCTCGGCATGCAGCTTCATCTGGTAGCGGGCCCGCTCAACGATGCCGGCGCCGCCGCCAAAATCTGCGCGGTGATGACGGAAAACGACCGAAAGTGCGAGACCACTATCTTCGACGGCCAGCGGCTGACGTTGAAAGCGGACGATGTCCCGCAGGCGGCACCGGCCAAGCCCGCGTCGCGCAGCAAGCGCGGCACCTCGAAGCGCGCGGCCGCCGTCGAAGAGGCGCCGCCGAAAAAGCCCGAGACGACGTCGTCCATCTCGTCGTCGATCTCCTCGATGTTCGGTCGCAAGAAAGACCAATAAAGTCTTTTATTACAATAGATTGAACCCGATATCTCATCTGTGTTGGCACCTGCCGCGCGCCTGCGCTTGTCCCCCGCGCCATTCCCGAGCATATTCGTCCGATGAAAAAAATTCCGTTCCGGCTGACGCCCTATCAGGTGCAATTTCTGTTGGTGGTTGGCTTCGTCACCGTCGGCTACGCGCTTTATCTGCGCTATCTCGCGGTCGAGTTCTCCACGCAAGCGCTGGCCTGCGACGCCGGCCTGCAGAGCATGCTGTGCAAGGCGCGCGCCCTCGCGACCTCGCTGTTCAAGAATTCGGTGTTCGGAATCGTAGCCCTGGTGATTGCGGCACTTCACCTGATGCGGCCGTCGATCGTGCTGTTGACGGGCGGGCTGATCGCCGCCGGCCTCGGCATCGTGCTCTACAATGTCGCGCTGTCGGGCATCGCGATCGGGCTGCTCATTCTGGGATTTGCACGGCCCGCGCCCGCCACAGCGTGAACGCCAGCATGAGATAGATCGCGCAAGTCCACAGCGACTGCCAGTTCTGGCCGCCTTCATTGATGCCGGTAAAGAGCGCGGCTACGACCAGCACGCCGGCAAAGGCGGCCTCGGCGATCGGGCGCACGCCCTGTTTCGGCCGGTTGACCAGCATCAATGCGGCGAACGGCACCACCGCCATGGTCAGCGCGGCGAACGGAAAATCCTTGTAGCGGGGATCGAAGATGAAGCCGAGCGCGGTCTCGGCCGCGATCACCGTGGTGACGATCAGGACCAATCCCAGCAGCATGTTCAGCGCCGATCCGGTCCGGCCGGCGCGCGGGCCCAACAGCTCGAGGAAGGTCGGCAGCGGCAACCCGGACATCGCGGCGTTGGCGACCAGCAGCGGCGAGGCAATTCCGGCGGCGAGCAGCGTGCCCCATTGCAGCCAGCCGCCGATCCCGTAGCTCTCATAGAGCAACTTGTCGCCGGCGATGCCGAGCAGCATGCCTGCCGTCGTCGCCGACGTTCCGACCGCGATCCACGAGGTCAGCCGCGGCTGCCACGGCCGCCGGCGCAACGTCAGCCATCCCGACAGGAACACGAGCACGCTGAGCGCCATGCCGCATCCCATCTGCCATTTCCACAGCGGATAATTGCTGATCGGCTCGCCGGGCGGATATTTCAGCGTGCGCTTGACCGCATCGAACAGGCCCCAATAACCGCCGACGGTGCCTTCGAGCTGGCGCTTCCACGGCTGGTCGTAGGCCTCGATCAGGTTGACGCGAAAGCCATCGCGCTTGGCGAGATCGAGAATTTCGGACACCACGCGCGCCTGGTTGGTGCGCGACGGCAGCGCGCCCTCGCGCATCCTTCCCGCGCTCGGCCAGCCGGTCTCGCCGATCAGGATTTCCTTGCCGGGAAACGCCACCGCCATCCGCCTGCGGATATCGTCGACATGGCCGGCGGCGAATTTCGCCCGCACCGGCATGTCCTCCCAATAGGGAAGGATGTGAATGGTGACGAAGTCGACGGCCTCGTAGATCTCGCGGTTGCGCAGCCAGAATTCCCAGACATCGGCATAGGTCACCGGCACCTTCACCTGCGCCTTGACCGAGCGGATGTTGGCGGCAAGGTCGGCGGTTGTCATCTCGCCGCGCAGCAGCACCTCATTGCCGACGACCAGCCCCGTGATGACGCCGGGATATTCCTTGGTGAGGCCAACCGCGGTCGAAATCTGGGCGAGGTTCTTGGTCCGGTTGCTGCCGAGCCAGATGCCCTGCAGCACCTTCAGGCCGACCTTGGCGGCCTGCGCCGGAACCTGATCCAGCCCGTTCTCGATCGAATAGGTTCGCACGCAGTCGGTAATCTTGGCGAGTTGCGCCAGGTCCTGCGCGATCTGTTCCGGCCCGATCAGCGTGGTCGCCACCAGCGGCGTCTGCTGGTCGCGAAACGGCGCGTAGGAGACGCACTGCAATTTGGCGTTGGGATCGATCGGCGCGCGCGCAAGCGTGATCGGCGTGGCAACCCACCACCACAGGGCCGCGATCATTGCGAGCGATGACAGGAGAAGCGCCAGCGGCGTACGAAGAGAAATCGGTTCCATCCTCCGGGCGGGGCCCGTCGATTAGCGGTTCACCGGCGATCTGCCAAGATGCACGATAGCCGGATTGGCGGCCATCCCCTGCGGCGATTTTACCACGACGCGATAAAGTTGTGACTTTGCTGGACAAAATCCGAAATAACCGGCATGGGAATCGGCAGGAGTCTCCGCCGCATTGGGGACCCATTTCGACGGCAACAAGCCAGCTGTCACACGAAAAAGTCGGGGAATGCATGCGTCGTCGGGTGCCTGGTCCAGGAAAGTCGGTTTTGCGCCACCTCGCCGCTGCGGGCCTAACCATTTTGATTGGAACAGGCGGCGCCGTTGCCCAGAGCGGCGGTCAGGCAGCCCAGGACCAGGGCAAGCCGCCGGCCGCCACCGCGGCTGAAGCTGCCAAGGACAACCAGCGCAAGACCGACGAGTTCGTCGAGGCGCAAACCGCCATCAACGGCCCG
>JAIEPP010000107.1 GCA_019748335.1 Xanthobacteraceae bacterium | reverse complement strand
CAGACACCGGTGGCGAGCCTGCCGTCAGACAAGGCCGGCGCGATTGAGCCTTCGCCGTTCGAGGAAGCCATGCTGGCGACGCCGACACGAGCGATCGTGCTCGAGCCGCCGCTGGCCGCCGAAGCCGAACCTGCCGAGGCGCCCGTCGAAATCGTCATTCCAGCCGCCGCCCAGGACAACGCCCCGTCGCCGGCACCGGTGGAGCCGGCCCCCGTGGCCGCAGCACCCGTGGTGGCGCCAGCCCCGCCGCCGGCCGAATCGGCCCAGGTGGGCCCCGCGCCCCTGTTCCGGGCCCGGCAGGATATCCCCAAGACCAACCCAAAGCCCGTGCCCGCGCCGATCCCAGCCGTGATTCCCATCATCCGCGCCCCCGACGACCCCGGCATCGACGAGGACGGCGCACCAGACGAATTCGCGGAACAAATCGGCCCGCCAAAAGCCCAGGCCGGCGGCTGGAAGGGTTTCCTGTCGCGCTTCGGTGGCGATTAGCCGTTGAATAGCATGGCGTTTTCAAGCGAATCGGCCAGCCGGTTCGCGTCAGGAAGCCGCTTCAAAAATTAAAAGGGCCCGCGTTTTTCTTGCCAATCGGGGCCGTGCCCGATATCAGGTGCGGGCGTTTCGGGCCGTGGCCCGGCGCTAGCGTTCGGTCCGCCGCAATAGCTCAGTTGGTAGAGCACGTCATTCGTAATGACGGGGTCACAGGTTCGAGTCCTGTTTGCGGCACCAGCTTTCGGGCTTCTGAGGAATCTTGCGACACTGCCACCCTGTGGACTGCTTCTCGCAGTGCCGGAAGGAATCTGTCTGGGAAGCTCGGTTACCGTTCGGTTGCAGGCTGATTGGCGGGGATCTGATTCGAAGGTGAGCTGCAGCCCGACGCGGCATCCGATTGCCGGACTGATAAGGTCTCGAGCTTTACTTACCAGTGTCCACCTGAACCAAGAAATTTCGAGCATCGTATCCGGGCAGCTCCATTAGCCGCACCGCGGATGCCCTTGTCCAGAAGTGGGTTCGCGCATAGGTTGCTGTTTCCATTTCAAGGTGTGAAAGCGATGGCTCTCGAACTCAAGAAAATCGCCCCGGTGGAACTTCGCTCTGTCGGACTCAGCGAAAAGTGGCTGCAAGACCAAATCAAAAACGACACGACGATCTTGGGATTGGGAGAATTAGACATCATCGGAAAGGAGCATAAGCAGCCATCGGGAGGCCGAATAGATTTTCTGATGCATCACGCGGATACAGACCTTTATTATGAGGTCGAGATCATGTTGGGCAATCTAGACGAGAGTCACATTATCCGTACCATTGAGTATTGGGATGTTGAACGGCAGAGGCGCCCACAATCAGACGCACCGTGCGGTGATCGTCGCGGAAAATATCACCAGCCGTTTTTTCAATGTACTGCGGCTTCTGAATCGATCAGTGCCAGTGATAGCAGTACAGTTGAGTGCCTTTAAGCTCGATGATAGCAGCATCGTGCTGCATGCTGTGACAGTTCTGGATGTTGTCGAAGAAACTATTGAGGAAGGCGCTCCAGAGCAAGCGGAAGAGACTGACCGTGCTTATTGGGAAAAGCGTAGAGACCCAGCGTCACTTTCAGTGATGGATAAAATTGTCGCTGCGCTGAAGAACGCTGAAATTCAGCCGAGGCTCGCTTACAATAAGCATCACATTGCGTTGGGATCGACGGGAAACAATTATTGCTGGTTTCATCCCCGCAAGACGCCAGGCTACTGCCACGTAGAGTTCAAGCTCACACCCGACGCACGTGATCAAGCACTCGCGACAATGCAGGCAAAGGGGATCGATACGACGCCACGGGGCTCAGCAAGCCTCTCCTTCAGCATCAGGAACAATGCAATCGACGAACACCTTCCGACGATCATAGATGAGCTAAAGAAGGCGGAAATCATAAGCCGATAGCATCTTCGATTACGGTGAGGGTGCACCAAAAACAATTCAGCTCTTTTCTGAAAGCCGGCGATGCAAACACATCGGTTGAGTGCAACACCGTGACCTCCGAATGGGAGCTGAAATGGCCTATGACACTTTGATGATAGCGATCAACTGGTTTGGGCCTTACTCGACGATCAGTGAAGCAAGGAGCATTGCATTATCTGAGGAGGTCGAAGAAGCGCTCTATCTTTGTATCGGGCAACGCGAGGGCGATTTGTCGTCATACGTTGGGATCACGTCGAACGCACCGCAAAGGCTATCTAACAATCACCACAAACTTAGCCTGTTCGACCCAGATGATATGGTGATTTGGATTGGCATCATCGTTTCTCAGGCGGCGGCCGGACGCAGGTCCTCTCACGGCAGCGCGCTGCATACGGTAGCGGTTAAAACCGCAGAAAAATTGATTGCCTATTTTCTCCAGCTTCCGAGCAATGACCGTCTTCGATCTTCGCCACCGGATCGCTCGGCTATAGTTTTCAATAGATGGTATGAACCGTCCGGTGATTTTGAGAGAAAGAGGCATCGAGGACATCAGGATTGGCCCGACTTGATTGAGTACGATCAGAAGAGCGAGTGGGCGTCCGTTGTATGGTTCGGCGGCAAACGTAAGCGTGGGTCTGTCTCGGACATTAGTTGGTTGTTTGACGAAGAAATTTGAACCGTTGCTTTCGCCCTCAATCCGCGGAAAGCCCGAACGTCAAATCATCGGGCAGCAGTTCGCGGTCAACTGAAAGTGCCGAGCGCGCGGCACGGCGTTTGCTGTGACAAGCTCTCGGCACGTTGCTGCGGGACTATGTGATCCGCCTCACATCATCCCCCGCCACCCCGCTGTAATTTCCCCTCGAACCAAGGGGAGATACTCACATGCGTAAATTCATTCTGATCGCAGGGTTCGTTCTGGCATCCGCCGTCGCGCAGGCTGAACCGCGAAGTCTGTCACTGTCCGGCAGCGATGTGCTGGCAACGCCGGCGCCCGTCACCAAGGCTGTCGATCCTTCGAAGACCGCGGAAGCGCCGCAGGCCGAAACGATCAAGTCTGACGCGCCGAAATATATCGAGCGTCCGGCGGTGGTCGAACCCAAGGTGGAAACGCCCAAAGCTGAAGCGCCAAAGGCCGCGACGCCGAAGGTCGAGCAGACCACGACCGCCGAGCCGGCGAAGCCCGTGAAGACGGCGAAATCCGAGAAGCCGCGCCGCAAGCGCTACTGGAATGAAGCGCGCATCATCGGCGAACTGCATCGGCACGGGATTTATTGGTAATCTTCAGACGTAAAAGCATGGGCACTGCACTCCCTCTCCCGCTTGCGGGGGAGGGCCGGGGTGGGGGTGCTTCAGCATCGGGACTGTTCGTGGGGAGAGAGCCCCCACCCGCCGCGCTCTTCGAGCGCGTCGGCCTAAGAGCGAGCTTCGCTCGTCTCGGCCCCGCAAGCGGGAGAGGCGAAGCAAGCGAGCCGATAGCCAGCGTCGCTCTTACTGCGAAACCGTCTGCACCACGCTCGAGAGCGGACGTGCGCTCACGGCGGGCACCTTCAGGTCCTTGACCAGCAGCGCGTCGTATTCCGGCAGGGTTTCCAGCGGCGCTTTCGCCTTCATCTCGACCACCTTGTAGCCACCGGCCTTGAGTCGGCGCAGGATCGTCGGCAGGGCCTGGGCGGTGTGCTTCTGCAAATCGTGCATCAGGATGATGCCCTTGCCCTGCTTGTCGAGCTTGGTCATCACGGTGTTGATCACCTGGTCTGATGACGATGATTTGAAGTCGAGCGAGTCGATATCGACCGAGAACATCGCGATGTTGCGGGTGCCGAGATAGTCCAGCGTTGCTTGCGTATGGGCGAGCCCCGGGAAGCGGAAGAACGGCGAGGGGTTGGCGCCGAGCGCCATCTTGATGGCGCTAAAACCCTTCTCGATCTCGTCCTTGCCCTGCTGCTCGCCGAGCTTCTTGCTGTGCAGATCGGCATGCGACCAGGTGTGCGCGCCGACAGTGTGTCCGGCGGCGGCGACCTGCTTGAGGATGTCAGGGTGATAGGTGCTGTGCAGGCCGATCGGGAAGAACACCGCCTTGGTGCATTCGTCGGCCAGCGCCTTCAGCACGGTCGGTGTGGTCGGCCACGGACCGTCGTCGAAGGTCAGCACCACTTCCTTGTCGGCGAGGAAATCGAACTGCTTGTATTGCAGGAAGCCGAAGCCCGGCCCGCCCGTGGTGTCGATCACGACGGTGCGGCTGACGCCGAGCGCATCGGGATTGGCGCAGGCTTTGACAGGCTGCGGAGCCGGGACGGGTGCAGGGGCCGGCGCCGGCTTCGACAGCGCGGCCGTGACCTCGACATCGTCCTTGGCGGCTTTGGCCGCGGGCAGCGGCTCGGCCTTGCGGGCCGCGACGGTCTGGGGGGCCGCGTCGGCACGCGGCGAGGAGGTCCAGAACCAAACTCCGGCGATCGCAACCGCCGCAACAACACTGGCCAG
>JAIEPP010000069.1 GCA_019748335.1 Xanthobacteraceae bacterium | reverse complement strand
CCGCTGGTAAAACATCTCCGGCGGTGACAGCGCGGGCCTGTCACCAAAAATCACGTCGAGGAATTCGAGCCGTTCGACGTGACGTCCGAGGACAACGAGGCAGACCGTCAATGGTGTTGCGAGTACGAGCCCGATCGGTCCCCATAGCGCGGTCCAGAACGTTGCGGAAGCCACGATCGCGACCGGAGAAAGTCCGGTGCTCTGGCCGTAGACCAGGGGCTCTATAACCTGGCTCACGATCGGCCCGACGCACAGGAAGAGCCCGAGCGTCCAGGCGAGCATCGACCAGCCGGGATCGACGGCCGCTGCCAATGCCAGCGGAAATGCCGCCGAGATGGCGGAGCCAATGTACGGAACGAAGCGCAGCACGGCGGCCAGAATGCCCCAGAGCACCGCACTGGGGACGCCGATGAAGGTAAGCCCCACTGCGATAATCACACCGAAAGTGGCGTTGATCATCAATTGAGCCAGAAACAGCCGGCTGAGACGCGTCGCAGCGTCGTCGAGCGCCGCCGTCGTGCGTTGCAGGTCATGCGAGCCGGCGAGCCGTATCAGACGATTTCGAAGATCCTCGCGCTGGATCAAAATGAAGATGACGAAGATGATGATGATGCCGGTCGTCGCGAGCGGATTGAGTAGCGGGGCGATCAGGGATCGCAGATTCTCCAGGGCGCCAGGGTCGGGTTGGCGGACTTCAACGGGGATGGGTTGGGTTGTTCCTGCGGCATTGGGAGCGCCGAGGCGCGGGATCGCTCCGCGGACCGACCTGTCGTCCTTTGGCCTGTCGAGTTCCCGGCTCAACTCCTGCAGCATATCCGCCGCACGTTCGAGTGTGCCGCTGCTCGCGGTGACACCTCGCACCGATTGGATCTTTTCGCGCATCGTCGATTGGTAGACCGGCAGGTCTCCGGCCAGCTGGGTCAATTGATTGGCGATCAGGGTGCCGAGGCCAAAGATAATGGAGAAGGCCAGAAAGACGACGCCCACGACCGCCAAGCCGCGGGGAACGCGGAGGCGTTGCAGCAGTCCGACCGATGGGCCGAGCACAAAACTGAGGAGAATGGCGAGTGCGATCGGCACGAATATCTCTCGGCCGAAATACAGCGCGGTAATGAAGAGTGCAGCCAGGATCGAGCACGCGACGGTGCTCAGTAAAGCCATCACCTCGTCCGTGGTGCGGCCATTGGCAATCTTTCTGGTAATCAGGCTCATGGAGACTTTCTGGGACGACGGACCGGTAGGAGAGCCGCGATGGCTGCAGTTGTATCGCAGTTCAATCAGCGCGATTGCCAGGACACGTGTTGCCGCTTCCGCGATGTCTTGAATTCGAGAATGGACCGGCGGATGAGCCGCTTGGTCGTCAGCGCGACGCGCCGCGCCAGGCGCCACGCCGCCAGGGATTCGACCCAGCTCCGGGCTTGTTGAAACTTGTCGTAGCCCCACGCGAACACCGGAATCGACATCAGCTTGTCGCGACTGATGCTGAAGAGACGTTCAATAAGCACGAGTTTGATAAATTCAGCGACGCCAAGGATCAGCAGCCCACTGACCACGTGGCCCGTTGCGGTCAGATATGCCGCCACGGGCTTGGCGGGTTCGAGAACCAGAACCGGGACGACAAACAGCGCAAGCGTGGGATAGGGGCCCAGCGAAACGACCCAATTCCGGATGCTGTCGAACATCCAGTGGTCCGCCAACCATCGAATGACGGGCTTTGCGAATGCCCAAAAGGCGGCGTCTGCCAGGAAGTAGATTCCGGCCACCAGAAACACGATTGGCTTTAATATGCGGTTCACGCTGGTTCTCCGGTGAACCAAAGCGCGAGGGGCACAGAGGTTGCACCGATTAAGGCAGTCTATTCACGTGGGGCCAGGGAACCTTTCGCGATCGGTGGAACTAGCCTCCCCTCGAGCGAATGCCGGGATCGGGAGCAGGTCCAAGCCAGCAGGGCGTGCGATCGAACAATTTAGGCAGCCGCGCATTATCCCGGATGCAAAGAAGCAAACCACGATATGCCGGCCCAATGAGCATGCAGCCCGCCGATCGCAGTTCGACGATGCCGGCGCCGGTGCTTCCGGAAATGTCGGTTTCGAACGAACCCGTTCGTCGCCCAATGGAGCGGCCGAAGACGAAATCAAGAACGGATGCGGTCCGCGCCGCAAAGGCGAAAATCACGCGCCGCAATTCGCTGCGCAAGCAGCGGCAGGCGCAAAAGAACTGATCCCGCGCGGGCCGTCAGTTTCTTGAGTCGTTTTCCCGATCCAGCGCACGAAGGTACGAAAGTCCATGCACCGTGAGACGGTGCTGGTTCCGTTCGCCATCGATATATAATTGCATCAGATGCTTCGAAAGGCGCTCGCGGGCGCCCTTCCTTTCGGAACGGTCCGCAAGGGCGCCGTATATGCTCAGCGCTCGGTCAACGGGGAGAGTGTGCATTGAATATCTCATTGCTCAAGTAAAATCCCTGACGAGGTAAAGCCTCTTGCTCCGTATTGTTCCGCTCGCTGATTAGGCTTGAAAAATGGAAGGCTCGAAAACGATCCACGGCGCGGACCATCGCAATATGAACGAACGTTCAACATCCTACGTAGATTTAATGCGACGAGCAGGAACGTTAGCCCCTCCCGTCGATTGGCACTGCACATGTCATCGGAGTGCTTCAAAATGAACAAGTTAGTTATGGTATTTGCCGTCGGTGCAGCAGCGCTGCTCGGTGGTTCCGCCGCAAACGCTGCGGACAATGCGGTGAAGGCTGCCGCGTCAACCGACGTAACGCAGCATTCTACCGATATCAGTTCGCGCGGTCGTCACTATCGTCACTATCGTCACTATGGCTATCGCAATTACCAACCGCGCTACGGCAATTCCTACGGCTATTATGCACCGCGTCCTTACTATGGGGGCGGCTACGGCAGTGGATATGGCCGGCCGTACTATGGCGGTGGCGGCTATGGTTATGGTGGTCCGAGCGTCTCGTTCGGTTTCGGCGGTGGCCGCGGCTGGTAGAACAAACTGGTAGAACAAAAAAGCCCGCAGCAATGCGGGCTTTTTCTTGCTTGGATTTGGCTTGCAGGCTCGCTCTTTGTTGGTCCATGGATGCGCATGTCAGAGAACGATCATCGGTCATGCAACTGCGGAGCGATTTATCGCCGAACCGAATCCATGGCACCCAGCCGACAGGCAGACCGTTTTGAATGCGCAGTTTGCGGTAGTGCCCTGGAAAGCTGGAATACCGACTGGGTACCAAGCTATCGACTGATCGCAGGGCCGGTGCGAGACTCGGAGTAACTTCAACGGCCTTGCGCTGAAACGAAATACCGCCGATTAGCGCGGCACGATCTGAAGTTCCAGAAGCGCCATTCGTTGCAACGCTGATGGATCTCGTTCGCCCTCTTTGGCTGAGCGCAGGATGGTTTCCGCGATGGCTTGTACGTGGGCTGTGCTCACTGGCTCGGGCAATGATGCAACCGCTGCGTCCAGAGCGATCTTCATCAGCTTGATCGTTTCAGGTGGAAATGATGCGTTCGAAAAGTCTTTCATTTCATATTAGACCTGTGGTGTCTGGTGCCTGGTCGGTAACTGCCCAAACACGATGATGCTGAATCAACCCGATCATTGATGGACCGTTCCCCAAAATAACAGGGCGAGACGACTATTGGGGGGCGTTCTGGTTGCCGGAACGAAGTGCACCCCCATCGATTGAGCTACGACCTGTTTTTCAGGTGCGCGTTCCTCATACTCTGGAGAATTCATGTTGGTCCCCAAGGGAACAATCGTGGCTGTCGCCGACGGCGAAAAGTTCAATTTGTTCAGCAATACCGGTGACGAGGCCAGCCCAACGCTGACAGCCATGCCCGAAGCGGATATTGAAAGCGTCAACAAGGGGTCCGGCGCAAGCCATCAAAGCAGTTCCGCCAATCCCGATGAAGGCCAGGCCGCAGAAGACGGCTTCGCCGGTGGAATCGCCGGTCTGCTCAACAAGCGGGTGCTGGATGGCGAGATTTCCGATCTCATCATCATCGCCGCTCCGCGCACCCTCGGCGAGCTTCGCAAGAGCTACCACAAGAAGCTTTCCGAAGTTCTTCGCGCCGAGATATCGAAGGACCTTACCGGTCATGCGGTGCACGATATCGAGAAAGCGATTGCTGCGGCCTGATCTGCGAGCGATCAGATAGGCCGCGCCTGCGAGGTGATTTGCTGCCGCTGCAAGCGCGATCTTCGCGTGGAGGCTGCGACAAAGTAACCCGACGGGCAAATCACCTCCCGGTTGCAAAAACCTGTCTAGTCCCTCGAAGAAAAATAAATCGCTGGCCCCGCCGCTAGAACGCGAAGTCATGTTCAGGACTGTCAGTGTCATTGCGAGCGCAGCGAAGCAATCCATTCTTCGTGTCGCACGATAGATTGCTTCGCTGCGCT
>JAIEPP010000643.1 GCA_019748335.1 Xanthobacteraceae bacterium | reverse complement strand
CCATTCCCAACGGATAGGTCCCTTCCGCCACCCTCGGTGCTTGGGGTGTTGGCTCAGCCCTCGCCGCCCTGCCTTCTCGAAGGCTAGGTTCAAGATCAATAAGGGGGTCTGTATTTGAATTCTGTATGTGGCGCTCAGAATGGGACTCATTGGCGCTAGGATTCTTGGTTTTGATATGTGTTTCCAGAAGATTGAGCACATCATCGGCAAGCTGTGACAGCTCTTCGGCGATCGGCTCGAGTTCTTGCCGCGTTGCCGTGCGCGGAATCTGGTCGATGATCGAGCGGAAGGCGGCGTGGACCTCCTGCCAATCGGCCGGCCCCTGCCCTCCCCTACGGGTCGGGACGCCTTCCTCGATACCGGTTGCGATCATCTTGCCTATATCGCGCCGGCACAGCGTGATCCGCTCACGGACGAGCTTTAGCGCCCGCGCTTCTGCCTCAATGTCCGCCGCCAGGCTCTCGAATTCCTCCGATCGGACAACCAGTGGCGAGATATCGAAGCCGAAGGCCAGCTCGATCTCGCCGGCGCTGCCCTTGCGAGCATAGCGCTTGCCGTTTGGACTATCGCGCCGAACGACCAAGCCAGCATCGACGAGTACAGCAAGGTGACGCCGCAATGTCGATGCCGGCATCCCATGCGCCCGCAGCGACAACTGATAATTCGACGGGAAGACGATCAGATCGTCCTCTCCCGTGAGCGCGGTCTCAGGATGGAAGGTGAGAAGCGCGTTCAAAACCGAGAGCGAACGCTCGGACACACCCAGCCGCGGCCGCGCCGTGCAGATGGCGTGAAAGATCTTCCATTTGTGTACGACCTTCTCGGGTGGCCGCGTGGTGGCCACCATTTGGCTTGCCACGTGGGCAAGCGTCAGTGATCGCCGCCCAAAGGGCGTCGTTGGAGCGTGTGACTGCATGTCTTTGCCTCTTCAGGGCAAAGGAAATCGGCTCGCCAAAACGACGCCGTCTCTCACGAGACACTTGACTGCGATTCGCGGAAGTGATTCTCTGTCAGTCGCCAAACAGACGAGAGAGGGCTTCCGGACGGAAACGTTTGGGGGCCTTTTCTTTTGCCGCTATGAATCCTTCTTCGTATTGCGGGAACGCGGCTTACACATCGGCGCGGCGTCGAAACGCCGCGTAGATTTCGGGTAGCTGTTCAATCAGGTAAGATCCGAAAGCGGGCGCTGATTTCTCTTCGATCGTGAATTGAAGGCGATCTTTTCCCTGCACGATCTGCACGAAGGGGGCGCCAGTATCTGACTTGATGACCTGTTTGGTCTTTTTGGCCTGACGAGGTGACAGTGCCTTGAGGGCCCGGGCGAAGCGCGAGTCGCTTTCAAGAGCATCGAAGCCAGGTGACACGATCGCTTGGCGCCATCTGTCGCCGGTCTTTGGGAGAAGTTCTGCCAACTGTTCCCACCGAGGCCGGCCAACCTTTGGGGCCGGACCGATGGCGACGATGAGCTCTTCTGGGACGCTGCGCGCGACCGTGATCATGGTCGACAGATTGCCCTTGTGGACCGCCAAGGCCGCCGTCAACGCTGACCGAGCGAACCCGTGATCCTCAAGCCGCGCTGCGAAGAGCGCGCGCTCGATGAAAGAGAGATCGCGCCTTTCGAGGTTCTCTCGGCCCTGGGCCACCACGAGTTGCTCGTCGCTCAGGTGTTTGACAATGGCCTTAACTGGTCGGCCAAGGCGCTGCAGCGCTTCTAGTCGCCGATGCCCATACGCAACTTGATATCGACCCTCCGTTTGAGGGCTCGGTCTCACCAGAATCGGGACTTGTTGCCCATGTTCAGCAATGCTGGCCTGAAAGGCCTCAAACTCCGCAGCCTTCGCATCGTCCAACCGGTCGCGAATAAAGGATGGATCGATCAGCGCGGGATCGAGCTCCACCACGTGATCTCCACCAGCGAGTTGCTCACGTAGGGCTCTCGCTTCGTCGGCATCCTGCGATAGGCTCTGCAGAGAGAGTCCCATAGCCTTAAGCGATCCCGATTTGACCGGGGTGCGAGTTTGCCGGTCATCGGATGATGGCTGCGCGGTGATTGGGGCCATCATGGCTTTGAGCGCGTCACGTCGCTTGTTCACACCGCCCTCCCCCATGCCTCTTTGACAAGATTCTCGATCTCGGCATGCGCGCCATCGAGGGATTCAAGAGCGCGGTCGTAGGTGCTTCGAACGAAATTCTCGCGGCCGACTTCGTACAGCGTTTGTTTGGTCAACCCCGCGTCTGAGATAGCCGTTGACTTCAAAATTGCGGTCGTAAGGACACGCTCGCCGAACAGGCTGCGCATGAGCCCAACGATTTGGCCCTGGGGACCATCGGTGGGCTCAAAACGCGTAATCACGTAACGAAAGAAATCGTAATCGGCGTCGCCGCCGGCTTGCTCGACCACATCGAGAAGACTCGCAGTCATGTGCAAGAACTGCGACATCGACGCGACGTCGAGCATCTGAGGATGGATCGTCACCAAAACACTGCGAGCGGCACATAGCGCGGAGAGCGTGAGAAAACCTAGAGATGGCGGGCAGTCGAGAATGACGACGTCATAGTTGTCTTCAACTGACGCGAGTGCACTTGCGATGCGCGAGAAAAACATGCGCTCGGAGCCGCGGTTGCGTTCGGCCAGGACTTTTGGCGTATCGTGCTCGAACTCCTGGAGCTCGAGATTGCCCGGAACGATATCGAGGCCCGAGAAATAGGTTTTCCGGATAATCTCGGACAACGGTCGGCGAGCGTCATCGTAGCGGATTGCGCCATACAGCGTTTCGTTTTCTTGGAGATCAAATTCTGGCTGGAGGCCGAATAAGGCAGAGAGCGATGCTTGAGGATCAAGATCAATCGCCAGAGTGCGATAGCCCCTCATCGCGAAGTGTTGCGCCACGTGGGCGGCGGTCGTGGTTTTGCCAGAGCCGCCCTTGAAATTCGTGACAGCGATGACCTGGAGATGCTCACCCTCGCGACGGTTCGGGGCGTAGCTCTGTTTGGTCTTCGCAAGCGTGCGTCGGATTTCGTGCACTTGCTCCAATGAAAATAGGCGGCGCCCACGAGCCGTCTTTTCTGCCTCAGGGGCGTCGCCGGCGAGTGAGAGATGGCGAATATAGGCGTCGGTAACGCCGATCAGCTTTGCTGCTTCGCCGGAGGTGAATTTGCGGAGCTCTTTCAGAGACGACGGTGGAAACGCGCGGAGCCGCAACTCCTTGAGCTGGGCGCTAAGAAGATCGGCATCCGACTCCACAAGCCGCGTTAGAGAGCGGACTTTCTTGCCGGTTCGGTGGCTGGCATCATTTGCTGCTAGAGCCGTCATATACGCTCGGTATCCAAATTTTCCACGTTGAGCGTAAATTCGGCGACTTCTCCGAGTCGGTCAAGCAAATAAGGGTTAACGGAAATTAACCACTCGACCCAGCGGTAGTGTTCTCAGCTGAGAACTTTTCGATTCGCGACTGGCAGTTCTCAGCTGAGAACTGCCCCCTGCGCGCAAGGCCCGCCGCTGGGTGGGCCCATGGTGCATCAGAGAAGCAGGCGCGCCGCTCGTCCCAACGAGCGCTCTGCCTCATTGTAATAGCTCGCGGCTTGTTGCACCGATCTGTGCTGGGACTGCTGCATTGCCTCCGACAGGGCTACGCCTTGGCGTGCAGCCTCGGTCAAATATCCCGACCTCAGCCCATGCGCCGAAAACTTCCTCGGCTCCAGGCCGGCCATCGCGCAACGTCGCTTGACGATCAGGTTGATCGATTGCGGCGTCAGCGCCCGCTCCTCGATCGCCTCCCAGCGATCAACGGCGCGGAAGATCGGCCCCTTGGCGATGTCGGCGCGATCGAGCCATTCGCGCAGTGCTTCGACCGGCGGACCGACCAGGAGCACCCTCCCCGCCTCATCCGCCACCCCGGTCTTGGTCCGTCCGAGCTGGATCGCCACGCAAGGCAAGGTCGGTGAAAGAGGGTCCTTGGGATCGACCGGCACGCCGGGCTCGTTGCTGATCTGCTCAACCCGGAGCCGCGCCACCTCGCTGCGCCGGCGCCCGCCGGAGGCGAAGGCCAGCAGCAGGATTGCGAGATCGCGGGTGTCCACGAGCCGGTCGGAGCGACAGGTCGCGAGCAGCCGGTCCAGCACGTCCCGCGTGACGGCTCGCTTGCTCTTGCGCTGGCGCGGCCGGACGCTGGCCCGAACCGCGAGCCGCAGCGCCGCGCGAAGACTCGGGGCCTGGAACGGACCCTCCTGCCCTTTCCAGCGATGCAGCGTCCCCCAGTTCGCCAGCCGGCGCTTCACCGTCGATGGCGCGTGCGGTCCCTCAGTGCGAAGCAGCAAGGCCTCCCGCAGCTCCGCCGCGACCTCGGCCGGCATGCCGTGTTGC
>JAIEPP010000132.1 GCA_019748335.1 Xanthobacteraceae bacterium | reverse complement strand
TAATGCGCCAGCAACTGGCCGGACGAGAACGAGCCCACCGCCATCATCCCGAACACCAGGAAATCGTTGAAGGCCTGCACCTTGTTGCGCTCCTGCGGCCGGTGCGTCTCCAGCACCAGCGCCGACGCTCCGACGAAAGCGAAATTCCAGCCGATGCCGAGCACGAACAGCGTCGCCCAGAAATGCATCGCGGTGATCCCGGAAAGGCCGATCGCGGCGCCAGTCGCCTCCAGTATCAGGCCGAGGGCCACGATTTTCGGCGCGCCGAAGCGCGCGATCAGCGAGCCCGTGAAGAAGCTCGGCCCGTACATCGCCACGATGTGCCACTGAATGCCGAAATTGGAATCGCTGACGGTGAGCCCGCACATCTGCATCGCCAGCGGCGCCGAGGTCATCACCAGGTTCATCATGGGATAGGCGATCACCCCGCACATGGCAGCGGCAATGAAGCGCGGCTGCCGCGCGATCTCGAACAGCGGCCGGCCGCCATGCATATCCGACGGCGCCGGCTTCGGCGCATCGACGCCCGACAGCACCGCCATCGCCACCAGTGCGACGAAAGCCTGCATCACGAAGCTGAAGGCGAACAGATAAGGCGGCCAGATATCCATGGTCCATTGCACCAGCTGCGGACCGAGCACGCCGGCGAACACGCCACCCGCCATCACCCACGAGACAGCTTTGGGCCGGAATCCGGCGCTGGCGCCGTCGGCCGCCGCGAAGCGATAGGATTGCGACACCGCGCCGTAGAGGCCGCCGAGGAACGTGGCGCCGCAGAACAGCCAGAACGACGCGTGCAGGATCGCAAATGCGCCGAGCGCGCCGGTCAGCACGCCGCAGAAGGTGCCGATGATGAAGGCCACGCGGCGGCCATAGGCGCGCGAGATCATGCCGGTCGGCAGCGTGCCCGCGGCGAGGCCGAGCACGTACATCGACAGCGGCACGGTGGCGAGCGAGACGGAGGGCGCCAGCGTCGCGCCGACGATCGAGCCGGTGGCGAAGATGACAGCCGAATTGGCACCGGTCAGCGCCTGCGCCGCCGCAAGGCGCAGCACATTGGCGCGCGCCCGCGCGTCATTGGCGATCTCGTTGGTGGCCGTCATATCCAGCATCGGCATTCCCGCCCGGCAGGCTCCCGTCGGGAGCCCATTGATGAACCTTGGTGATTCCCGGCACTATGAAGACGCAGACCTGCGCGATCAACCGACGCAAACGGGCTCACGCTATGCACCGGCGTCACCCTTTGGTGATCTCAGCGTCACCGCTAGGGTGATCGCCGCATCACCCCTTGGTGATCGCCGCATCACCCCTTGGTGATCGCGCCTGCGTCACCCCTTCGGTGATCGCCCGAAGGCCAAAATCAGGTTGTTGGCCGGCATCTGCACGGTTTCGATCAGGCTGAGGCCGACGCTTTCACCTAATGTCCTGACCTCTCCGAGGTCGCGCACGCCCCATTCGGCATCCTGTTCGCGCAGGCTGGTATCGAACACCGCGTTAGAGAGCGCGGTGTGCTTGCCGTCGCGCTTGAAGGGACCGTACAGAAACAACCGCCCGTCGGCGCGCAGATAGCGCGCGGCGCCGGCAAACAGGCCCTCGGCCACGCGCCACGGCGCGATGTGGATGACGTTGGCGCAGAACACCGCGAGCAGTTCGCCGGGACCGCTGCCGTCCTGCATCGCCGGGCACCAGGCGGGATCGGAAAGGTCGATCCGAAACGGCGGACGGATGTTCGGCAGAGCAGCATGTTTCAGCCATGCCGCGATGCTGCCGAGATGACGCTCGTTATAATCGCTCGGCCACCAGGTGATCTCAGGAGTGTGCCTGGCGAAATGAACCACATGCTGGCCGGTGCCGCTGCCGGCCTCCAGCACATCGCCGGATTTGCCGGCGAGGAATTTCTGCAACACCGCCCAGATCGGCGCATGGTTGCGGTGGAACGCCGCCGCATCCAGTCGCCCGTCGGGCTCGACCGGACGGCCATCCTTGCCGAATTCCACCACATAGTCAGCCACGGCGCTCTCTTGACGTCAGCTTTAGACCGCGGCGGCACAGGTTGCAAAAAGCCGCCGGATTTTCCGCGACACCGGAACAATCGGGCTATTCCCGGGCACCACGCCAGAACCTTTAACCGAAATTCGGCCGGGCCGATTGTTCACATTGCCAGCCGATGGTCTTTGTGCTTTTCAGCCTCTATATTCCGCAGGGATCATCGTCATAACGTCCGGGAAAACGCCTTTGATCGCCCTTTTTTCCACCAAGACCGCCCTGTTTCCGGCGCTGCTGGCCGGCGCCATCCTGTGCGCGGGTTCTGCCCATGCGCAATCGGCCGCCGCCGAAGGCCAGAAGCTCGCCTTCGATCGCGGCAAGGGCAATTGCCTGACCTGCCATGTCATCAAGGGCGGTGAATATCCGGGATCGCTCGGGCCCAAACTGGTGGATCTCAAGAGCAAATATCCCAACCGGGCCGATCTCGTCGCCATCGTCACCGACGAAACCCTTCGCAATCCGCAGACCGTGATGCCTCCGTTCGGACGAAACCGGATCCTGACCGAACAGGAGATCAGCGCCGTGGTGGATTTCCTGCAGACATTGTGACGCAAAGCCGTGGCGCGCGAGCGCCCGCGTGAGGAGACTTTGGATGAACAAGACTGACACAAGGTTTTCGGCCACACGGCGGCTGATCCTGCAAGGCGCAGGTGCGGTCGCCCTGGTCGGCCTCGGCAACATTGCTTTCGTCAACGGTGCGTTCGCTGCCGCCAACGACAAATACCCGGAAGATGCGTTCAAGCAGAAGACCGAGGCCGATACGATCAAGACGCTTTACGGCAAGACCGCCGAGGCGTCCGACAAGGTCAAGCTCGATGCGCCGGAAATTGCGGAGAACGGCGCGGTGGTGCCGGTGTCGGTCACGACGACGCTTGCCGACGTGACCTCGATCTCGTTCCTGGTCAGCGAAAATCCGGTGGTGCTGGTGGCCTCCTACGGAATTCCAGCCGGCACCGTGCCCAGCGTCGCCAACCGCATCAAGATGGCCAAGACCAGCAATATCGTCGTGGTCGTCGAAGCCGGCGGCAAGCTCTACAGTGCAACCAAGGAAGTCAAAGTCACCGTCGGCGGTTGCGGCGGCTGACGCTCGAAGACTTAGAGCAGGAGAACTCAGATGGCATCGAGCATTCGCGTCCGGGCTACGGCGAAAGACGACATCACCGAGGTGCAGGCGCTGATCCAGCACCCGATGGATTCCGGCTTCGTGAAGGACGCCAAGGGCGAGATCATTCCGCCGCATTTCATCCAGGAACTCACCTTTGAACATAACGGCAGGCGCGTATTCGTCGCCGACTGGGGCGGCGGCGTTTCGAAGGACCCCTATGTCAAGTTCGCTTTCAAGGGCGCCAAGAAGGACGACGACCTGAAAATCAGCTGGGTCGACAACAAGGGCGCGACCGACAGCACCACGGCGAAAATTCAATGAGGCTGGTGTCCGCGATCCCATTTGCCTCGGCCGCGCTGGCGCTGGCCGTGCTGGCATTCGCCGCGCCGCCGGCGCCCGCCGCCGACGCGGTCGATCCGGTCAAGGATGCCACCGCGTTCAAGAAATTCTTCACCGACAAGTTTCCCAAGCTGAAGCCTGCGGACTTCGTCAACGGTCCCTATTCGATGAACGAGGACCTGCACAAGCAATGGGAAGAGAAGGAACAGTTTCCGCCTTACGAGTTCTCGCTCGAAATGGGCAAGGAGATGTTCAGCAAGCCGTTCAAGAACGGCAAGAGCTATCAGGATTGCTTCCCGAACAAGGGCGTCGGCATCCGCCAGAACTATCCCTATTTCGACGAAAAGGAAGGCAAGGTCGTCACGCTGGAGCTGGCGCTGAACCGCTGCCGCGAGGCCAATGGCGAGCCGGCATTCTCCTATGTCAGGGACGAAATGGCGGCCCTGACCGCCTATATGGCATTCACTTCGCGCGGCAAGCCGATGGACATCAAGATACCCAACGATCCGCGCGCGTTGGAAGCCTATGAGAAGGGCAAGGAATATTTCTACACCCGCCGCGGCCAGCTCAATTTCTCCTGCGCCACCTGCCATGTGCAGAGCCCCGGAGAGCGCATCCGCGCCGAAATCCTGGCGCCCGCGCTCGGCATCGTCAACGCGATGCCGATCTACCGCTCGGAGTGGAGCGGCATGGGGACCACCAGCCGGCGTTTCGTCACCTGCAACAGCCAGATCCGCGGCGTGCCGCTGAGCCCGCAGGACGATGAATACCGCAACGTCGAGTATTACCTGTCCTATGTCAGCAACGGGCTGCCGATTTCCGGTCCGGGAGCGCGGCCATGAGGTCGGCAATGCAGGCATCCGCATTGGTG
>JAIEPP010000645.1 GCA_019748335.1 Xanthobacteraceae bacterium | reverse complement strand
GGCACGATGAAGCCGGTGACCCGGACCATGTCGGAGAAACAGGCATTGGTGGATTTGGTGACGATCACGAGCGCCTGGCCCGGCGTATCCTTTTCCTCGGCGTGGGAACGGTGCTCGAACCAGTAATAGCCGACGCCCAGAACAGCAAAGAACGCGACGCCGAGCGCAGGCTTGAGGTATTCGGAGAGGTTCATCGCCGGATCAATCCAGACTGCAAGTCAAATGAGGCAGGGCGCATTCGGCAAACGAGAAATCCGAAATGACGCCCAAAACGAATACGTCCCGCGGGGGTGTTGCGGGACGTAGTGTAGCCGGAAAATCCTGCTCAGCGCCACGTCCCTTACTTGGACGCGGTGGCCTTGTTTTCCATGTTCACGACCTGGACGCGGCGGTTGACCTCGGCCATCGGCTGGCTCGGGTCTTTCAGCTTGCTTTTGCCGTATCCGACGGTGACCAAATCGGTGCCGGTGATGCCGTATTTGTCGACCAGATAGCGCTTGATCGCGTCGGCGCGGCGTTCGGACAGGTCCTGGTTGTAGCCCTCGCCGCCGGCCGCGTCGGTATGTCCCGCGACCACGAAGGTCGAGCCCTTGAGATCGGCATTGGTCAGCGCGCGGCCGAGCGCCTGCACCGACGGCAGCGATTTCGCGCTGATGTCGGCCGAATTGTACTCGAAGTTGATCTCCAGATCGATCTTGGGCTTGTCCTTGACCAGGGTGGCGATCTCTTCGCGCTCGGTGCTCGAAAGCGACCGGGTCGACCGGCCGCGGATCTGCCGCACGAACTTGCCCTCGGCGGCGGCCGCTGCCGGGTCGGCGACCTGTTGCGGTCCGACCGAGAGACCACGGGTCAGCGGCGCCTTCTTTTCGGGCGCCAGCGCGCGGACGATCTGGTCCTCGGTGACGTTCTTGTCCTTGTTGTTGTCTTCGGCGCGGGCGCTCACCGTAGCGAACGAAATGGCGGCGCCGATGGTTGCGATCGAAAGGATCGCGGCAAAGGTTTTGGTTGCAGAGATATTTGACATTACCAGTCCCTCCTGCGCGCTTTCCGCGCGGTTCCAACGTGATGCAAATGAGCTGCCGGACCAACCAGGCGCGGCCTACTACTTTTCCTTTAGTCTGGATGCCCGGCCCGTGGTTCGAACAGCGCCGGCCTTCGCCTCAAATAATCGTCACTGTACCCCGTAATCGGCATATTCCTTGGCAATGTTGGGGTCCATCGCCTTCGCGTTGTTTATATCCAGATCGCCTTCCGAAATCGAGCCGTTGCGCTTCTTGGCAAGGCCGCGTCCGTACAGCGAGGAGGTCAGTCGCGGGTTGATCTTGAGGGCAGCGTCGAAATCGGCAATGGCGTTCTTGGTCTGGCCGCTCTTCAGGTTGACCAGGCCGCGGCTGTCCAGCGCATCGACGAAATTCGGCCGCAGCCGCAACGCCTCGTTGCAATCCTTCAGCGCCGCCTGCAAATCGCCGATCACCGTGCGCGCCCAGCAGCGGTTGTTGTAGGCTTCGACGTCCTTCGGGTTCAGCCGCAGCGAATTGTTGAAATCCTTGATGGCGAGGTCGTAGAGGCCCTTGCTGGCATAGACCTGCCCGCGCCGGTACAGCGCGGCGCCATCGTCGGGATTGTCGATCAGCTTTTCGGTCAGGCTCTTGATGGTCGGGTCGTCGGCAACCGATGGCGGCGCCGGGGCCGGTTTGGCCGGCGGCGGAATCGCGGCTTCAACGCGCGGCTGCGCCGGTGCCGGCGGCAAGGGCGGCGGTGGCGGTGCGGGAGCGGCTATCTGCGGCGCGGGCGTTGGCGCAGGAGGTGGTACCGGCGCGGGAGCAGGCGCGGGTGCTGCAACCGCCGGAGGCGGCGGCGGGCTCGACGGCCGTGGGCCGGCGCCGCCGGGAATAAAGGAGAAATCCTCGGCCAAAGACGACGAAATCCACGGCACCTGCTCGCTGCGTGAGGCGCGGGTGACGCCGACCCGGGTACGGTTCAGCGTTTCCTCCGCCATCAGGTCGGGGGTGCGGATTTCCTTCAGCAGTTCCCGCACGAACAGGCTGTGGTCGGTGCCGTTATCGGAAATCACGGACGAAAGTGCTGCCGAATACATCACTAGCGTGCCGTTTGGCGCGATGACGGGCGCAAGGCCAGCCGAGAAGCTGCGGAACCGGCGCTCGAAAGGATTGCGCCTGGAGGCATCGATCAGCGCGATCTTGACGCCGGCGCCGCGGCTGTTGATCTCACCCAGCACCGTCTCAAGGCTGAAACCGTCGCGGCGAACGTCCGGTTCGGTCCAGATCTGCGCATCGACCGGGATCATGTAGCTCTGGCGGCTCGACTGCACACCGAAACCCGAAAAGAAAACCAGCGCGACCGAGCCCGGCTTGATCTTGCCGTAGAGCCGGTCAAACGCGCGGCGCATCTGCTCGCCGGTCAGGTTCTCGCCGATATCGACGTTGAAGCCGTCGCGCTTGAGCTCGTCGGCGACGTCACGGGCGTCGTTGATCGGCTCCTTCAACGGCGCTTCGGCGTCCGGATATTTCGCGTTGCCGATCACCAGCGCATAGCGGTCGCCCGCGGCAAACGACGGGGCGATCGACCCGACCGAAAAAATCGCGGCCGAAAAAATCGATGAGACGAGCAATGCAAGACGAATTTTCATAATGACGGCAGTCCAGGTCACAGCAGTGCAGCCAAAAAGGCGCCGATACCAGCTTGCGCCGCGGCGACCTTACTCTACGCATTCTGCATTATCAAACCGCGCTCGCAGCGCGTCAACCGCTTGCGATGGCGTCATTAATTGCGACAATTAATCGCGACAGGGGGAGCCGGATGACGGGAATAAAAGGCGCTCGCCAACAATGGCTGGGTGTTCGGTTGGCCGCCCAACGCGGATTCCGCCGGGCCGCGCGGCGGTAATGTGATCCCTCTCACATAGGGTGGCTGCCGTTTTCATGCGGCTGTCATTTACGGCGGCCGTTTGACCTTTGCGGGTGACAATGGCTTGGTGCCGGCATCGGCCAAAACGCAAACCTCAAGAAAAGTGATACCGATGGGAAATGCCTACGAAATCTACGCGCTGCGCTATGCGACGATGTCGCCACGCACCCCCAATCTGAATTTTCTCGTGCCGGATCCGCACGAGACCACGGCGCAGGACCTCGATTATTTCGTCTGGCTGGTGCGCGGCGGCGGCCGCGAGATCCTGGTCGATACCGGCTTCAACGCCGAAGAAGCCAAGGCCCGCGCGCGAAAACTCACCCTGAACCCGGTCGACGCTCTGGAAAAATTCGGCGTCAAGGCGGACAGCATCAAGGACGTCATCGTCACCCATTTGCACTACGACCACGCCGGCAATCTCGATCGCTTCCCGGGTGCCCGGTTCCATCTGCAGGATCGCGAGATGAGCTACGCGACCGGACGCTGCATGTGCAACGGCATGCTGCGGCATCCGTTTTCGGTCGAGCACGTCACGACCATGGTCCGCCATGTCTATGGCGAGCGTGTCACCTTCCATTCCGGCGACGGCGAGGTCGCACCGGGCGTGACGGTGCATCGCGTCGGCGGCCACTCCGATGGCCTGCAGGTGGTGCGGGTCGAGACCGCGCGCGGGCCGGTGGTGCTGGCCTCGGACGCGGCGCATTACTACGCTAACCTGCAGAAGCGCAGCCCGTTTCCGATCGTCTACAATGTCGGCGACATGGCGCAGGGCTGGGAGATCGTGGAAAAGCTCGCCGGCCATCCCGATCGTTTCATCCCCGGCCACGACCCGATCGTGAGCGAGATCTACCCGCGCGCCAGCGACAAGGTCGATGCCTTTGCGCTGCATCTGCCGCCGTCGCGATCGTTTGTGAAGTAGGGGGCGATCCCTGGCAGTAGACCCTCATCCTGAGGAGCGCGCTCTTGCGCGCGTCTCGAAGGATGTAGGCCCGTCTGTGGCCGCATGGTTCGAGACGCCGCTTCGCGGCTCCTCACCATGAGGAGAGAGCTAATACGCTTCCTTGGCATCCGCTTCCTGGCTGTCCTGCACCAGGTCGAGGCTGTCCTCGATCTTGCCGAGCAGCAGCGCAAAATTCTTGCGCTCCTGTGCGGAGAGACACGACAATATTTCCTGCTCCTTGCGCAACAGACGCGGGATCAGTTCCTCGTAGATCGCTGCGCCCTTGCGCGTCAGGCGCAGGCGGAACTCGCGGCGGTCGTCCGCGTTCTCGACGCGCTCGACCATCTGACGTTTCATCAACGCCGTGACCGCGCGGCTGATGGTGGATTTGTGCGTCCGGGTGCAGTGGGCGATGTATTGCGCACTGCAGGCCTCGTTGCGGAAGCCGAGTGTCGCCAGCACCCGCCATTCGGGGATGTCGAGGCCG
>JAIEPP010000257.1 GCA_019748335.1 Xanthobacteraceae bacterium | reverse complement strand
ACGGTTCTCGGAAATCGTTGGCGCCGGTGGCCGTGAGCCGCGCGGCCAGTTGATCGACGCGTCCGAGGAAGATGCAACGCGGGAAATCGCGCGCGAACTGGGCTTGAAGACCGGCGCGCCGCTGATCCGGATCGAGTCGGTACGATCAGCCGACCGCACGCCGATCTGTGTCAGCACATCGTGGCTTTCCGCCGAACGCTTCCCCGGTGCCGGCGAAGTCTTCGCCAGCGTCCGTTCGATGACGAAGCTGGTCGCGCATTACGGCGTCCGCGATTTCCGGCGATCGTCGACCAGGATCAGCGCAGCCATCGCCGACGCCACCGACGCCGCACGGCTGGATCTCGCGCTGGGACGTCCGGTACTCGTGGTCGACAGCACCGACGTCGATACATCCGGCAAGCCGATCGTGACCAAGCGCTCGCGCTTTGCCGCCGAGCGCGTCGAGTTCCTGGTGGAGAATAGTTGAGGCTGGTCCGCGGCTTCATCCTTCGAGACGCCGCGCTGCGCGCGGCTCCTCTGGATGAGGTCTGAAATCCTCATGGTGAGGAGCGCGGCCACGCCGCGCGTCTCGAACCATGAGGCCACTGATAGCCCGACCGGCGAAGTACGAACTGGCTAGGCCACCGCGCGCTGGCCGATGATGGCGAAGCGCAGTTTGGTCGATATCCAGTCGATCGCGGCCACCGCGACCAAGATCATCAAAATCAGGAACGAGACCTTCTGCCATTCCAGCACCCGGATCTGCTCGGCTAGCTGAAGGCCGATGCCGCCGGCGCCGACGATGCCGATGATCGTGGCCGAGCGGGTGTTCGACTCGATGAAATAGAGCACCTGTCCCGCGATGACCGGCAGCACCTGCGGTATCAGGCCGAAGCGTATCTCGTGCAGCGCGTTGCCGCCGGAGGCCCTGATACCCTCGACCTGCTTCCTGTCGGCAGCCTCGATCGCCTCGGAAAACAGTTTGCCGAACGCGCCGAAATCCGACACCGCGATGGCCAGCACGCCGGCGAATGGGCCGAGCCCGACGACATTGATCCAGACCAGCGCCCAGATCAGCGTATCGACGCCGCGAATGGAATCGAGAAAGCGGCGGACCGGAAAGCGAATGAAGTTGGACGGAATGATGTTGCGTGCCGCCAGCAGGCTCACCGGGAACGCCAGCACTGCCGCGAGCGTCGTGCCGAGCAGCGCGATCGACAGGGTTTCCCCGAGCGCGGAAAGATAGATCGGCAACGACGACCCGGGATCCGGCGGGATCATCATCACCGTGATCCAGCCGAGCTGGTGCAGGCCGGCAAACAATTTGGTCGGTGAGAAGTCGAGGTTGACCAGCCCGAAGACGAAGATGGCAAAGGCCACGATCAACATCGCCGGCGTGGCGAGGCGCGCCGAAGCGGGCCTGGCGAAGACGTCGGGGTATTTCGCCCGCAATTGCTCCCGGTCCGGCTTCGGCAACTGGCTCATGCCCGCGCTTCCTTGCCGAACAGCCGGCCGCGCATCCAGCCCGTGCCGATATCGATGATGAAGACCGTGATGATGATGGTCACCAGGATCGCACTGACGTCGGAATAGTAGAACTTGCGGATCGCGACCACGAGTTCCTGGCCGATGCCGCCGGCGCCGACGAAGCCCATCACCGACGCCTCGCGGACGTTGATCTCGAAGCGCAGCAAGGCATAGCTGGCATAGCCGGCGGACACCTGCGGTAACACCGCAAAGCGCATGCAGGACAGCCAGCTGGCGCCGGTCGAGCGCACGCCTTCGACCGGCTTCATGTCGGCATTTTCGACGATCTCGGAGAACAATTTACCGAGCGCGCCGGTCGAATGGATCGCAATCGCCAGCACGCCCGCCATCGGACCGAGACCGAAGGCGATGACGAAGATCAGCGCGAACACGATGCCGGGAACGGTGCGGGCGAATTCCAGCAGACGCCGCACCGTGAAGCGCAGCCAGGGCGCGGGCGAGGTGTTCTGCGCGGCGAAGAAGTTGAGCGCAAACGCCAGCACCGCGCCCATCAGGGTGCCGACATAGCTGATCAGAATGGTCTCGCCGAGCATCCAAAGCCATTTGCGCCAGCCCCAGAACCACTCGACCGGATTGGTCCACACCCGCGTGCCGTCTTCCAGTGTGAAGATACGATCGAAATAGCTGAGGAAATTTCCGAAGAACTTGAAGAGCGTGCGCAGGTTCACTTCCGCGCCGACGGCAGCGACGATCAGCGCCGCGCAAAACGCCGCGGCGGCCAGCGTCATCCGTAGCCGTTTGCGCGCCACCGCCGCGCGATAGGCGTCGTTGAGCACGGCCAATTGCGCGTCTGGGAGAATCGATACGGCGGAGGTCATCGCGGATTATGGTGCCGGGTTGGAGCCGAACCGAAAAAGGCCGGGTCGCATGGACCCGGCCTGTCTCGTGAGTGCCGCTGGATCAGGACGCTTTCTTCTTGCGAAGATTGTCGACGAACTTGATCAGCTCGACGGTGCCATCCCAATCCTTGGTGGTGGCCGGATGGAAGCCCTTCTTCTGGCCGTCGGAAAGGCGATCGAAAGCGGCCTTGTCCTTGGTCGGGGATTCCGTAAAGGCCTTGGCAATCGCGGCTTTCAGGTCGTCCGGCAGGTCCGAATTATAGGCATAGGGTCCGTTGATGATCGCCGCCGACTTGTGGATGATCCGGAAATCGTCCTTCTTCATCGATGTGCCGTCGGCATTCTTCAGCATGCCCTTGTGCAGCATCTGGGCCAGCGTCGAATCGTCATCGCTGGTCCACTGGTTGGCGGCGACGTCGACAGTGCCCTGCGACAGCGCCAGCAGCGCGTTCTCGTGGCTGCCGGTGAAAACCACCTTGCCGAAATAGGTGTCGGCATCGGAGATGCCCATCTTGTCGAGTTCGAAGCGCGGCACGTTGTTGCCCGAGGTCGAATTCGGATCGACCAGGCCGAGGTTCTTGCCCTTGAGCTGATCGATGCTCTTGTAGGGGCTCGAGGCCTTGACGAAGAACATCGAGTAATAGCCGGTCGAACCGTCGGCATTGATGTCGTTGGCGAACGCGTCGGTCTTGACGCCGGTCAGCCGGGCGCGGGCGAACGACGCCGAGCCGTAGCTGGCGATCTGGATGTTGCCGGCGCGCTGTCCTTCGATGACGGCGGCGTAGTCGTTGGCGATGCGCAGCGTGACTTTTACGCCGAGCTCCTTGGACAGGTAGGCGACGAACGGCGTCCAGCGCTCGGTAACGCCAGAGGCGTTTTCGGCCGGCACGACGGCAAAGGTCAGTTCCGGATACTTGCCTTTCCAGTCCTGCGCCGAAGCAGAGGCCGTCAACGCCAGCATGGCGGCGCCGGCAAGAACGATGCGACGATTGATCATGATATACCCTCTCGTTGTGGTTACGCTTTTTTGGCCGCTTGCAGATTTACAACGGCTACCCTGTTACGGAAGTGACGCTCAGGCCGCGGCTGCGGTACCGAGTTCCGGGATCGACGCATCGTCGGGCACGTGCGCGGACGCACCACCCATGACGTCGTTGGCTTCGAGATCGTAGAGTTCGCGGGCGATAAGGTCGGTCAAGACAGCCGGCGCGCCGTCGAACACCACACGGCCCGCGGACATCCCGATCAGGCGATCGCAATAATTCCGCGCCAGATCGAGCGAATGCAGGTTGCAGATCACGGTGATGCCGAAGTGCTTGTTGATACGCAGCAGCGCATCCATCACGATCCTTGTGTTGCGGGGATCGAGCGAGGCAATCGGCTCGTCGGCGAGGATGATATCGGGCTCCTGCACCAGCGCGCGGGCGATTGCGACCCGCTGCTGCTGGCCGCCGGAAAGCTGATCGGCGCGCTGCGCCGCCAGCGAAGCCATATCGAACTGTTCGAGCGCCGACATTGCCAGCGCCTTGTCTTGCTCGGGCCAGGACTGCGTCAGCGAGCGCCAGGACGGAATTTCGGCCAGCCGTCCCATCAGCACGTTGGTCAGCACGTCGAGCCGGCCGACCAGGTTGAACTGTTGAAAGATCATCGCCGAGCGCGCGCGCCACCGCCGCAGATTCTTGCCACGCAACGACGTGACGTCGACGCCTTCGAACAGGATGCGGCCTTCGGAGGGCTCGGCGAGGCGGTTGATCATCCGCAGCAGCGTCGACTTGCCGGCGCCGGAACGGCCGATCACGCCGACGAAGCTGCCCGGCGCGATTGAGAATGACGCATTATCCACCGCGGCTTTTGTGCCGAAACGGCACGTCAAACCTTCCACCACCAGCATGCAATGCTCCAGACGATCAGTCGTGATCCATCGCTAGCGGCTGGATATTTCAGTTGTGTGACAAGCGCGCTGCGGTGCGGCAATC
>JAIEPP010000174.1 GCA_019748335.1 Xanthobacteraceae bacterium | reverse complement strand
TGGCCGCCTGCCTGCTGGTGCTGCAATACGACGTGCATCCCTTTGTCGGGCTGTCGTTCGGACCGATCACCTTCCTGATCTGCGTACTCGGTGGGCTCGGCAATTTCATCGGCGGCTTCATCGCGGCGTTCGTATTCGCCGAGATCATCTCGCTGGGCGGGCTGTTCTCCGACCTCGAATGGGGCTACGTGCTCGCCTTCGCCTTCTTCATCGTCATGATGTTCATCCGGCCCGCGGGCCTGTTCGCGAGGCGCTCGTGAATCTCCGCCTCGCTGCCTGGATTGCCGGACTGGCGGCGCTGATCGCGCTGCCCTTTGTCTATCGCGATACGTACCACCTCCACATCATGGTGCTGATCCTGATCTGGTCGTTCGCCTATACCTCTTGGTCGATCATGGGCCGCTTCGGGCTGGTGTCGCTCGGCCATGGCGGTTTCATGGGTGTCGGCGCCTATGTCACGGCGCTGTTGTGGAATCATCTCGGGGTGTCGCCGTGGATCGGCATTCCCGTCTCCATGGTGGCGGCGGGCATACTGGCGCTCGTCGTCGCCTATCCCTGTTTCCGCTTCCGCATCACCGGGCACTATTTCGTGCTGGTGACGCTGGCTTTGTCCGGCATCGTGCTGCAGGTGATTACCGCGACGCGCGACTACACCGGCGGTTCGCTCGGCATGACGCCGAACCGCGCCAAGGGCAGCCAGATCCTGGCGCTGCAGTTCGACGACAAGATCACCTGGTACCTGATCGCGTTGTTCGTCTGGGTGGTGGGGCTGTTGATCTGGAACTGGATCGATCGCAGCATGAGCCGTTACGCCATGGAGGCGATCTCGGAGGACGAGGACGCGGCGGCCGCGGCGGGGGTCAACGTGACAGCCGAAAAGCTCAAGATCACGCTGATCTCGGCGCTGATGACCGCGCTCGCCGGCGCGCTCTATTGCCAGTACCAGATGTTCATCACCCCCGACACCGTCAGCGGCATTTCGGTGTCGCTGCAGATGGTGTTCGCCGTCATCGTCGGCGGACTCTATGTGTCGCTGGGGCCGACGATTGGCGCCGTCATCACCATCCTGCTCGCGGAAATCCTGCGCATCGGGTTTGGAACCAAGGCGGTCGGCTGGGACAACCTGGTCTATGGCGTGCTGCTGGTGGTGTTCATCATATTCCTTCCCAAGGGTATTCTTGGTAGCGTCCTCGACCGCTGGAAGACGCAACCCGGAAAGTCCAAGGTTTGATGAGCAAAAAACCCGCAAAAGTCCTCGCCGACGAATTGAAGCCCTATGTCGCGCCGTTCCGGTTCGACGGTTCCGGCAAGTTCCACCTGAAATCACACAAGACCGACGAAAAGGGTGGCCTCGACAAGGACAGAGCGGCAAAAATTCTCGAGGCCAACCGCAACCGGCTGAATGATTTCCAGGAACGGCTCTACGCGCAGGACCGCTGGTCGCTGCTGGTGATTTTCCAGGGCATGGATGCGGCGGGCAAGGACTCGGCCATCAAGAGCATTTTTGAGGGCGTCAACCCGCAGGGCTGCGAGGTGACGTCGTTCAAGCAGCCTACCTCGCACGAACTCGATCATGATTTTCTCTGGCGCAGCGCGATCGCGCTGCCCGAGCGCGGCCGCATCGGCATCTTCAACCGCTCCTATTACGAGGAATGCCTGGTGACGCGGGTGCATCCGGACCTCCTTGCCAAGGAGAAGATCCCCCCGAAGCTGATCACCAAGAACATCTGGCGCGAGCGCTTCGAGGATATTTCCGCGATGGAGCGCTATCTCGCGCGCAACGGCACCGTGATCCTGAAATTCTTCCTCAACGTCTCCAAGAAGGAACAGCGCGAGCGCTTTCTGGAGCGACTGGACGAGCCCGCCAAGAACTGGAAGTTCTCGATGGGCGATATCACCGAGCGCGCGCTGTGGCCGCGCTACCAGGCGGTGTATCAGGACATCGTGCGTCACACCTCGACGCCCCTGGCGCCGTGGTACGTGGTGCCGGCCGACCACAAATGGTTCGCCCGCGTCGTGATCGGTTCGACCATCGTGGCAGCCCTCGACAAGCTCGATCTGCGATTTCCCAGTGTCGACAAGGCTGACCGCAGCGAGTTCAAGCAGGTGCGCGAGGCGCTGCTGGCCGAGGGCAAGGGTGCAACAAAGAAAGCGACGGCGAAGAAGGCGAAGTGAGCCGCTCCTCTGCCGCCAAACCCTTCGACTGTCATTCCCCGCGAAGGCGGGGAATCCAGTACGCCGCGACCTCTCGATTCCATCGCAGGTCTCTGGAATACTGGATCAACTGCGTTCGCGCGTTCGCGGGTGATGACGACCTTTCCCCACGCGCCGCCGGCCGCGGCGGCGTATATACGCTGTGCGGGCGGCGGGATTCGGGTTGCGTACGTGGGAGATCTGCCGCCGGCCTTTTGTTGAACGGGATGGCTCGCCATGGACCAGATCATTTCCGCCGACCAGAAAGATCTATCTGCCCTGCGTCCCCCCGAGCGCGACCTGCGGCTCGATCTGTTTCGGGGCGTCGGTCAGTGGATGATCTTTCTCGACCATATTCCGCAGGTCCTCGTCAGCTGGCTGACGCTGCGCAATTACGGCTTTAGCGACGCCGCCGAATTCTTCGTTTTCATTTCCGGCTATCTCGCCGGCTTCATCTACGGTCCGGCGGTGCGCGGCGGCCATTTTCTGTCCGCCACCAAGCGGCTCCTGAAGCGGGTATGGCAGCTCTATATCGCCCATATCTTTCTGTTCCTGCTTTTCACCGCGCAGGTCGCGCGCACCGCCAAGCGCTTCGACAACCCGATGTACGCGGACGAATTCAACGTCTTCAACTTTCTTCAGCACCCCGACGAGATGATCGGCCAGGCGCTGACGCTGAAGTACAAGCCGGTCAATTTCGACGTGCTGCCGCTCTATATGGCGCTGTTGTTCGCGACGCCGCTGATCCTGTGGTGCCTGGTGCGGCGCCCAACGCTGGCTCTGCTGGGCTCGGTGATCCTGTACGGCGCCGCGCGCTGGTTCGACTGGAACCTGCCGTCCTATCCGCCGGGGACGCATTGGTACTTCAACCCGTTCGCCTGGCAGATGATGTTCGTGTTCGCCGCCTGGTGCGGGCTTGGCGGCAGCGCCCAACTGCAATTCCTGATCCGGTCCCGCGCCGTGCTGGTGGTGGCCGTGGCCTGGCTGCTGTTCGCATTGTTGATCGTGATGACCTGGCACAGCGCGTCTCTGGAATCGCTGATCCCGAGGTGGATGATCAAGGTGATCTATCCGATCGACAAATCCAACCTCGACATGCTGCGCTTCACGCATTTTCTGGCGCTGGCGCTGGTGGTCGTCCGTTTCGTCCCGAAGAACTGGCCGCCGCTGAGGTCGAACTGGCTGCTGCCGCTGATGTCCTGCGGCCGGCATTCGCTGCCGATCTTCTGTCTCGGCATCTTCCTGTCGTTTTCCGCGCACTGGATTCTCACCCAGTATTCCAAAGGCTTCGCAGGGCAGATTCTAGTCAGCATCGCCGGCATCGCGATCATGGTGGCGGCAGCCCGGCTGCTGGACTGGTACAAGACCGTGCCTGACCTGTTCGAGGCACCCAAGACCGAGCCGGCGGAGGCGTGAGCTACGATTGATCGGATGGCCAATAGGTCACCCATTCTGCCCTTCTTTTGGCATTGCCGACGGCCATATTTCTCGTCTAGAACGGCCGGGAAGCGACATCCCGGCAACGAACCGTCAATGGTTTTGGCCGAGGATTTGTCTCTCAAGGGTCTGGCAATGCTGATTCGCAGCGAAAAGTCTGGAGTTCGGGGTGGAGCGGCCGAGGCTGCCCCCGTGATTTCGGCTGCGTCCTTGCCCACCCTCCTTCTTGGCGGGCTTCTGCTTCTTATCGGCCCCTGAGGGCCGTCTGGGCGGTTGCGCCTGGGCACTCAGGGGTTGCGCGAGATCACCAGAACCCTTCAGCGCTCGGAAAAACAGCGCACCTACCCATAAGGAATTGCAGAAATGACCACCGCACCGAAGTCCGAGAAGGACCGCGTCATCATATTCGACACCACCCTGCGTGACGGCGAGCAATGCCCCGGCGCCACCATGACGTTCGAGGAAAAGATCGAGATCGCCGAGATGCTCGACGACATGGGCGTCGACGTCATCGAGGCCGGTTTTCCGATCACCTCGGAGGGCGACTTCCAGGCCGTCAGCGAGATCGCCCGCCGCTCCAAGAATTCGGTGATCGCCGGCCTGTCGCGGGCCAACCCGAAGGACATCGACCGTTGCGCCGAAGCCGTGAAATTCGCCCGGCGCGGCCGCATCCACACCGTGATCGCGACCTCGCCGCTG
>JAIEPP010000081.1 GCA_019748335.1 Xanthobacteraceae bacterium | reverse complement strand
GCGCACGCCTACCAGATCGGCGCGGCGCGCGACGAACTGGCGCCGCATTTCCATGCGCACGCGGACTTGCTGAAGCAAGCGCCGAACCTGCTGATCGTTTCTTCCAACGGCGCCGGTTTCGATCCCGTCGACGTCGACGCCTGCACCGCGGCGGGCGTGCTTGTGCTCAATCAGTCCGGCGGCAATGCCAATTCGGTCGCCGAGCATGCGTTGGGCATGCTGCTGACGCTGTCCAAGCGCATCCTCGAAGCCGACCGCGCGTTGCGGCGCGACGCCAATGTCAACCGCAACGCGTTGATGGGCAACGAGGCCAAGGGCAAGACCATCGGCATCGTCGGCATCGGCAATGTCGGCCGCCGCATCGCCGAGCTGTGCAAGGGTCTCTTGCACATGAAGGTGATCGCCTACGATCCGTTTTTGAGCGCCGAGGAAATCGCGGCGCGCGGCGCGGAGAAGGTCGAACTCGACGACCTGATGCGCCGGTCCGATTTCGTGTCGATTTCGTGTCCGCTGAACAAGGACAACCGCGGCATGATCGGGGCGCGCCAGTTCGCGCTGATGCAGCCGCACGCGTTCTTCATCACCACCGCCCGCGGCTTCATCCACGACGAGCGGGCGCTGTACGAAGCACTGCGCGACAAGCGCATCGCCGGCGCCGGGCTCGATGTCTGGGACAAGGAGCCGCCGCCGCCGGAGCATCCGTTGCTGCAGTTCGACAACGTGCTGGCGAGCCCGCACACGGCAGGGGTCACAAAGGAAGCGCGCGAGAACATGGGCCGGATCGCCGCCGAACAGATTCTCGACGCGCTCGACGGCAAGCGGCCGCCGCGCCTGATCAATCCCGAGGTCTGGCCGGCCTATGTCAAACGCTTCGAGCGGACGTTCGGTTTCACGCCGAAGTAGGCCGTGGGGATGACCGAACCCGGGGATCGTTTCTACGAGTCGCAGGGGTTGCGGTTGCACTATGCCGACTGGGGCAACGAGACCGCGCCGCCGCTGGTATTGATCCATGGCGGCCTCGACCATTGCCGCAACTGGGATGCAATCGCGCGGGCGTTGCAGCCGCATTTCCATATTGTCGCGCCCGATCTGCGCGGGCATGGCGATTCCGAATGGGCGAAGGGAAGCAGCTACACCCTTTCCGACAACGTCGCCGACCTCGCTTGTCTGCTGCGTGTCGCCGGATTGAAGGACGCAGCCCTGGTCGGCCATTCCATGGGCGGGATGGTGGCGCAGGCCTATGCCGGAACGTTTCCGGATCGGGTGTCGCGCCTGGCCGTGCTGGACGGCACTTTCCTGTCGACTTCGCAGCCGGCGCCGATTGCCGAACAGATGTCGCGGTGGATCGAGCAGCTCGAGCGCATCGCCGAGCAACAGCCGAGCGCCTTCAAGACCATCGACGAAGCGGCGCAGCGGTTATCGGGGCGCAACAAGCGGCTGACGTCAGACCTCGCGCTGCATCTGGCCCGTCACGGCGTTCGGCGGGGCAACGACGGGCTCTATCGCTGGAAGTTCGATCACTACCAGCGGGCGAGGGCGCCGTACCGATTGTCGCCGGGCGACTATGTCGGCCTGTGGTCGCGGATTTCCTGTCCGACGCTGTTGATGTGGGGCAGCGAAAGCTTTTTGCCCGACCCGGAGGCCAGCGGCCTGCTGGCGCATTTTGAGAACGCCGAGATGATGAAGATATCAGGCGCCGGACACTGGCTGCATCATGACCGGCTCGAGGAAGTGCTGGCCGCACTGCGGCGGTTTCTCGGCGTGCCGTGATCGCGGCAAGCGCTACAGAAACGCGAACCGGAATGCCTCACCGTTCGAGATCACCCGGCCGGCCGTCGGCCCGGGAAAATGTGCCGGCAGCAGGATGCTCGGCGTATCCGCGAGTTGTTCGAGCAATCTGACGCGTGTGGCCCGCGCGACATCGAGGTCAAAATCGGCGGCGTTCGACAGCCACGGCGCGGCGCACTGGATCGGATGATGGATCACGTCGCCGGACACCACGGCATGGTCGTGGCCGCCGCGAAGGTCGATCATCATGTTGCCGATGGTGTGGCCGGGGGCCGGTACGAAACGAAAGGTAGCTGCGCGATCGTCGAACACGCAGTGGTCGCACGCGACAAATTCAGCCTGTCCCGCCGCGACGACGGGTAGAACCGAGTCCTGGAATGAGCCGCGGTTGATCAGACGGCCCGGGTTCTGCCGGTGCTGCTGATCCCAATGATCATATTCAGTCTGTCCCATCAGGTAGCGTGCCTTGGGGAAGGTCGGGACCCAGCGTCCGTCGACCAGGCGCGTATTCCAGCCGACATGATCGACATGCAGATGGGTGCACATCACGAAGTCGACGTCCTCCGGCCGCACGCCGAGCGCCGCCATATTCTCGATGTAGGGCTGGTTGAGCTGGTGCCAGAACGGCGCGCCGGGGCGCTCCTTGTGATTGCCGCAGCAGGTGTCGACGATGGCGGTCCAGCGCGGCGTCCGCACCACATAGGAATGGTGGCTGAGGATGAAGCGATCGGTCCTGGGCTCGATGAAGCGATGGTCGAGCCAGCCGCGGTTGGCCGCGATCGCCTCATCGGTGATGTTGGTGAACAGGAACGCCTTGTCGAGCGGCAGCGCCGGGATTTCGACCAGCCGGTCGATCCGCATCTCGCCAATTTTGAGCTGTTGCATCGGCGCCCTTCGTCCCGTCAGTTCCGCAGCAATTCGCCGAAGCCGACCCATCGCGTTCCGTCGAAACGGATCAGTTGCAGGACGGTCATTGGCGTAAAGTGTTCCGGCGAATTGTTTACGGCGGTACCGTTGATCAGCATCGGCAGGCGAAGGTTTTTCAGACTGGTCGCCTGCTTCATGACGTTGGCGCGCGTCAGGTCGTTGCCGGCTGCCTTCAGCGTCGCGACCAAAGTCTGCGCGATGGTGTAGCCGTAGACATTGAGCCAGTCGCTCTTGTTGGCGTCGGGCAGATATTTGTCCATGAAGGCCAGCCATTCCTTGTAGCCGGCATCGTCCTTCAGGCCGGGATCGGTACTGTCCTTCAGATACTGGCTGGAAATTACGCCGGTTGAATTGTCGCGTCCGGCGGGTTCGAGCACGCCGCTGATCGAGGCCGAGACGTTGGAGATGATCGTAACCGGCTTCCAGCCGATTTCGCCGATCTTGCGGATCGCCTGGGCTGCAAATTTCGGCGTTGCCGCCACCAGCACGACATCCGCGCCGCTGCTCTTCAGCGTCAGGATCTGGGTATCGATGGTCGGCGAGGTCGTTTCATACGGTGCCCTGGCAACGATCCGGTCGCCGCCACCGAGGCCTTCTTCCAGCGCTTTCAGATAGTCCTTGCCGAGATCGTCATTCTGATAGAGCACGCCGACCTTGGCGTTGGGATGGCTCGCCTTGATGTATTTGGCATAGGCCAGCGCTTCGTCGCGATAGGTCGGCTGCCAGCCGACGGTCCAGGGAAAATTCTTCGGATCGTCCCACTTGGCCCCGCCCGAGCCGAGGAACAGCTGCGGTACCTTCCTGTCGTTCAGATATTTGTGTACGGCGGTGTTGGTCGGGGTTCCCACGCCGCCGAAGATCAGCAGCACCTCGTCGCTTTCGACCAGGCGCCGCGTCTGTTCGACGGTTTTGGGCGGGCTGTAGGCGTCGTCGGCGATGATCATCTGGATCTGTCGCCCGTTGACGCCGCCCTCGGCGTTGACCTTTTTGAAATAGGCCTCGGCGGATTTCGCGATCTGCGCGAAGGCGGAGACCGGACCGCTGAGCGGTGCGGTGGTGCCGATCTTGATGGTCTTGTCGTCGGCGCCGGTATCGTATTTCGCCACGGTCTGCGCCAGCCCCGCGAAGGGCGCGAGCATCGTCAGCGCGACGGCCAGAGCGGGCAGCTGAATTCGGGGAAGACGGCGCATCGGTAACTTCTCCCTGTTTTTTCCGCCTCTTCGGGCGGCTCCTGGCCTGTATTGACGGCCTAACGAACGATCGTTCGTCTGTTGACTATCGAACGAGCGTTCGTTAGTCAACGTGCATGAGCGCATCTGCCACCAGCGCGGCCGAAATCGCCGCGCCTTCGACCCGCGAGCGGATTCTTGCCGAGGCGCTGAACCTGTTTGCCGAGAGCGGCTATGGCGGCGCCTCGATGCGCGAGCTGGCGCGGCGGGTCGGGGTCCGCGAGAGCAGCCTCTACAACCACTTTGCGGGCAAGGCGGCGATCCTCGAGGCCATTGTCAGCGAGCATGGCCCTGCCAGTTCGGCGAGCCGGCTCGAAGCGCCGCGCTATCGGCAGTTGCGAAAACAGCCGGCTGCGTTCTGCCGCCAGT
>JAIEPP010000125.1 GCA_019748335.1 Xanthobacteraceae bacterium | reverse complement strand
GGGCACAGACTTGGAGCCGGTCGTGAACCAAAGCTGCGGTTCCCACCACTCAGTGGAACACCGTCCCGGTCGAACGATGTGCAACTTTCCGCGTCAGTGCGCGTTGTAACTTCTCCTCAACAAAGGATAGCAGTCGTGGCTAATGGCAACATCGGTGTTGGCAAGCAAACCGCGACCCGCAAACCCGGCCAGCCGCTGGTTGAAAGTTTGTCAGGGCGTAACGGCTCTTCCGAACTGCGGATCGACAATTCCCTGAAGACAGAGCACCCTTGTGGCGCCATGTCGCAGCAAGGCGGCGAGTTCCGCGGCAATATGTCGGCGCCGCAGAAATTCGTGCATCTGGTCGGCTGCCGCGAGCCCAAGGTCGTCAGGGAATCCCTGGTTCGCCAAAGTCCCAGTGCGGCCAAGCGCTAAGCGCGAGCGCCTCGCCTGCGATCCGAACTACCGCAAGGCTACTGAACGAACTCGCCACATTTCTGGACCGCGGAGTCGGCAGCCCCCCATGGCATGATCGGCACCGAGGACGTCGAGTTTTTGGGTGAACCCTCAATCAGCCTATCCGAATAGACCATATAGACCAGCACGTTGCGCTTGGCATCGCAGCCGCGAACGATCTGCATCTTCTTGAAGAACAGCGAGCGGCGCTGGCGGAACATGTCATCGCCTTGCGTCATCTTGTCCTTGAAGCGGATCGGCCCGATCTGGCGGCAGGCCAGCGAAATGTCCGAAACCTCCTCGGCAAGCCCCAGCCAGCCCTTGAAGCCACCCTTCTCCGGTACCGTGAAGTGACAGGCGACGCCCTCGACCTCGGGGTCGTCGACGCCATAGGTCGCCAGCTTGTCGTTGGGGCTCAGCAGCTTGAATACCGTCGAGCGGCGGAAGATCAGGTCGGGTTCGTCGGCGGCAACGGTTGGGCCTGATTGCCACAGGGTCAGCGCCAGTACTGCCAAGGCCAGTATTCTCCACTTCCTGTCACACTTTACGATGGCCTTGGATGTCATTGATATCTCCGCTGCAAAGGCCTTCAAACGGCCCCGTCTCCCATGTAGTGCGTGAAAGCCGCGAGAGGTAGGCCGGCACGTGCGGACAACCGGGCCCCGTTTAACGGAATGTGAGGCTTTTTTGCTACGCTCAGGGGCGAAAAACACCGGCATTCGAACGCTAAGCTGGTGAACGCTTTTCGCGTCTGCGACAACAAATGAATATCGGGCCACTGGATTCGAAGTTCTGGAATTCGAGGATTATACGCGTGAGTGGGCATCGTAGTTTGAGTGCGGCGATTGCGGGCGTAACGGTTGCGGACCAGCGGTCCAAGCGCGTCGGGTTTTGGCAGATTGCGATGCTGACGGCGGCAGGCTCCCTCGGGGCTGCCTACCCGGCAGATGCTGCGCTGTTCTACTATCAAGACTCCGATTCCGGCTATTCCCGCCCCTCGCCGTCTTCGCAACCGAAGCGCCAGCGTAACGCGCGCAAGAATTCGGCCGGCAAGAAAGAGGCCGCGGAAAAGGAAGCCAGCGCCAAGCCGCAAGGGCCGCTGATCATCGCGGTCTCGATCGACAAGCAAAAGGTGCGGATCTACGACGCCAATGGATTCTTTGCAGAGAGCCCGGTATCCACGGGCATGAAGGGTCATTCGACCCCGATGGGCGTGTTCAGCATCATCCAGAAGCACAAATTCCACCATTCAAATATCTATAGCGGCGCACCGATGCCGTACATGCAGCGCATCACCTGGTCAGGTGTCGCGATGCATGCCGGCGTTTTGCCGGGCTATCCGGCCTCGCATGGCTGCATCCGCATGCCGATGGCGTTTGCCATGAAGATGTGGAACTGGACCAAGATGGGTGCGCGCGTGGTCGTGACTCCCGGTGAGATCACACCTGCGAACTTCACGCATCCGCTGCTGGTGGCGCAGAAGGTCACGCCGCAGCCGGTCATCGCCGATGAGCCGAAAGCAGACGCGCCGGCGGTCAAGGGCGACAAGGGCGCTGACGCCGGCTCGACCATCAAGTCCGAGAATTCAGTCGCCAGCCTCGAATTGCGATCGACCGTGGGCCATGCGTTGCCGCCCCGCGAACCGACCCGCACCGCGGATGCCAGCAGCGTCATGCCGGCGACCCGTGCCGCAGTCACGATGTCGGACGCGACGTCCAGCGCTTCGCCTGCGCGCGCGGAAACAAAGCCCGAAGCGCTGCGATCCGAAGCGAAGCCGGAAGCCGAAGCAGCTCCCGGCGTGAAAGCCGATACCATCTCGTCCGACACCAAGCCGGCGGAAGCCGCGGCGGTTGACGTAAAATCCGACGCGACTGGATCAGCCGAGAACAAGGTCGACGAGGCCCAGGCTCCCGCCCCGGCCGCTGACGATGCCGCCAAAAACGACATGACCGCGAGCACCAAGGTCGAAGACAAACCCGCAGAGTCCAAGGTCGACGTGAAGTCGGACGAAGCAAAGTCCGATTCCGCCAAAGCTGAGCCGGTCAAGATCGAAGCTCCCAAGACCGAAGTGACCAAGGCTGACGAAACCAAGGCTGACGAAGCCAAACCGGCCGAAGCCAAAGCCGTCGAAAAGCCGGCCGAGCCCGCCAAGGCGATCGCCGACGCACCGGCAGCCGTCGATGTGAAGAAAGACACGGCACGCCTGCCCGGCGTCGAAAAAGCTGCCGCCGCGAAAAACGAGCCGAAGCGCACCGGCCAGATCGCGGTGTTCGTGAGCCGCAAGGATTCCAAGCTCTACGTTCGGCAGAATTTCGCGCCGCTGTTCGATGTCCCCGTGGCGATCGCGCCGAGCGACCGGCCGCTGGGCACGCATGTGTTCACCGCGGAAGCCGACAAGACCGATCCCAATCTGTTGCGCTGGTCGGTGGTCTCGATGCCGGTAACCGCGCGCAACGCCGCCCGCAACGACGATGACGATCGTCCGGCACGGCGCCGCAAGGGCGCGGTCCCCGCCGAGGTCAAGGCGCGGCCGATGCCCGACAGCCCGGCCGAGGCGCTGGACCGCATCACCATCCCGCAGGATGCGATGGCGCGTATTGCCGAGGCGCTGTCGACCGGTGGCTCGATCATCGTGTCCGACCAGGGCATCAACCAGGGCGAAACCGGCGAAGGCACCGACTTCATCGTTTCGCTGCGCTGACCTGGCGTCCCGCCATAACGGCTTGTTGAGCGGCGCTGGCTCGCGCTCTGCGCTATGCTTGCGACCATCAATCGTCAGCCGGGGCTTCGCATGATCAATCGCAGGACGATGATGACGTCGGCGCTAGCAGCATTCGCCAGTGCCGCTTCCATCAGACAGGCGTCCGCGCAGGCCGGCATGAGCCGGATCACCGCTTACGCATTTTCATTTCCCGCACTGGCGGGCGGCGACATACGGCTTGCGGAATATGCCGGCCACCCGATGCTGATCGTCAACACCGCTTCGCTGTGCGGCTTCACCCCGCAATATGCCGGCCTGCAGCAATTGTGGACCGAATTTGGCGAGCGCGGCCTGATCATGGTCGGAGTTCCCTCCAACGATTTCGGCGGCCAGGAGCCGGGCGGCGCCACCGAAATCGCCGAGACCGCGCAGCACCAATATGGCGTCACCTTCCCGATCGCGGCCAAGGCGGTCGTGAAGGGGCCGAACGCGCATCCGTTCTACAAATGGGCGGCGGAGGCGCGGCCAAAGGACGTGCCGCGCTGGAACTTTCACAAATACCTCGTCGGCCGCGACGGTTATATCGCCGACGTGTTCCCGGAATCCGTCGAGCCTGTGGATACACGGGTGAAAACCGCCATTGGGCGGGCACTTGGCCAGAACGGCTCCGAACGCAGCGGCTAGCTTGAGGAATCGAGTCAAGACACCGGACTAATCCCCTGAATTAACCGGTCGAGCGACAAATCGACTGGTACCGAGGACAGCCGTTGCCTTGGCGGGCTCGCTCCAACTAGGGTACGATATGTTGGGGCAGGAGGCGGCCCGGACCACGGCAAAATGCCGGTACCGGGAGCGGGATTCGAATTTTTAGGGAAAACAAGATGCGTATCGCGGCAGGGTTGATCTTTGCAGGCACGGTTTCGTTGCTGGCTTCAAGCGCGGCGTGGTCACAGACGCCTGCGGCCAAAGGCGCGGCCCCGGCTCCCGCGGCGGCGCCGCAGCAGGCCGCAGCCCCCGCTCCTGCCGCTGCACAGCCCCCACAGCCCGCGAGAGCGGCATGCAACACGCCGGGCGCGCTCGGCGTCGGACGCACGGTCGAGATCGATACCACCGGCGGTCCCGGCTTCGGCTTCGAGCATTTCAAGCAGCTCGACTTCCTGCGCGACAAGGAAGTGGT
>JAIEPP010000156.1 GCA_019748335.1 Xanthobacteraceae bacterium | reverse complement strand
CTTCGAGCCAGATCAGAGCATTCATGTCCCAAGAGCCGCAAAAGTCCGACGCCCCTGACTATTCCAAAACCCTGTTCCTGCCGCAGACGGAATTCCCGATGCGCGCCGGCCTGCCGCAGCGCGAGCCGGAGATCCTGAAATACTGGAACGAGATCGACCTCTACGGAAAGCTGCGCGAAAGCGCCGAGGGCCGCGCCAAGTTCGTGCTGCATGACGGCCCGCCCTACGCCAACGGCAACATCCATATCGGCCACGCCCTGAACAAGATCCTCAAGGACGTGGTGACCAAGAGCCAGCAGATGCTCGGCTTCGATTCCAACTACGTGCCGGGCTGGGATTGTCACGGCCTGCCGATCGAATGGAAGATCGAGGAGGAGAACTACCGCTCCAAGGGCAAGCCGAAGCCTGACTTCCGCGACTCCACCGCGATGGTGGCGTTCCGCAAGGAATGCCGCGCCTATGCGACGCACTGGCTCAACGTGCAGCGCGAGGAGTTCAAGCGGCTCGGCATCATCGGCGACTGGGATCATCCCTACGCCACCATGAGCTATCCCGCCGAAGCCCAGATCGCGCGCGAGCTGATGAAGTTCGCCGCCAACGGCACGCTGTATCGCGGCTCCAAGCCCGTGATGTGGAGCGTGGTGGAAAAGACCGCGCTGGCCGAAGCCGAGGTCGAATACGAGGATTACACCTCGGATACGGTGTGGGTGAAATTCCCGGTCACCTCGCCGGCGCATGGCGCGCTCGCCAACGCCTCGGTGGTGATCTGGACCACGACGCCGTGGACGCTGCCTGGCAACCGCGCCATCTCGTTCTCGCCGAAGATCGCCTACGGCCTCTATGAAGTCACCGACGCGCCGTCAGACAACTGGGCCAAGAACGGCGATATGCTGATCCTCGCCGACGCGCTGGCTGAAGCCGTGTTCAAGCAGGCGCGTGTTGTGGCCTACAAGAAGGTGCGCGATTTGCCGGCCGACACGCTCGATGCGGTCGAATGCGCCCATCCGCTGAAAGGCGTCGGCGGCGGATACGACTTCACGGTGCCGCTGCTCCCCGGCGACCACGTCACCGACGACACCGGCACCGGCTTCGTCCACACCGCGCCCGGCCACGGCCGCGAGGATTTTGATGTCTGGATGGCGAACGCACGCGAGTTGGAAGCGCGCGGCATCAACACGACGATCCCCTACACGGTCGACGAGAACGGCGCCCTCACCGACCATGCGCCGGGCTTCACCGGCAAGCGCGTGATCAACGACAAGGGCGAAAAGGGCGACGCCAACGAGGCCGTGATCAAGGCGCTGACCGAGGCCGGCAAGCTGCTGGCGCGCGGCCGGCTCAAGCATCAATACCCGCATTCCTGGCGCTCGAAGAAGCCGGTGATCTTCCGCAATACGCCGCAATGGTTCATCGCCATGGACAAGGATATTGCGGATGCCGGCAAGGCCAAGCCCGGCGACACGCTGCGCGCCCGTGCGCTGCATGCGATCTCGGTGACGCAATGGGTCCCCGAGACGGGCCGCAACCGCATCAACGGCATGGTCAACAGCAAGCCCGACTGGGTGATCTCGCGACAGCGCGCCTGGGGCGTGCCGATCGCGGTGTTCGTGCGCGAGAAGGGCGACGGCTCGGCCGAAATCCTGCAGGACGCCGCCGTCAACAAGCGCATCGCCGATGCTTTCGAGAAAGAAGGCGCGGACGCCTGGTACATGGACGGCGCCCGCGAACGCTTTCTCGGGACCCTCGCCAACGAAGAATGGAAAAAGGTCGACGACATCTGCGACGTCTGGTTCGATTCCGGCTCGACGCATGCCTTCGTGCTGGAAGACCCCGTGCATTTTCCGGGGCTCGCCGGCGTCAAGCGCAAGGTCGATGGCGGCCGCGATACCGTGATGTATCTGGAAGGCTCGGACCAGCATCGCGGCTGGTTCCAGTCCTCGCTGCTGGAAAGCAGCGGCACCCGCGGGCGGGCGCCGTTCGATATCGTGCTGACCCACGGCTTCACGCTCGACGAGAACGGCCGCAAGATGTCGAAATCGGTCGGCAACACCGTCGAGCCGCAAAAGATCATGAAGGACTCCGGCGCCGATATTCTCCGGCTCTGGGTCTGCGCCACCGACTATGCCGACGACCAGCGCATCGGGCCGGAAATCCTCAAGAACACCATCGAGACCTATCGCAAGCTGCGCAACTCGATCCGCTGGATGCTCGGTACGCTGCATCACTTCAAGCCGGATGATGCGGTGGCGTATGCCGACATGCCGGAACTGGAACGGCTGATGCTGCATGAACTCGCCGGTCGCGCCGAGATCGTGCGCCAGGCCTATGCCGAGTTCGACTACAAGACGGTGGTCGCCAGTCTCGCGGCGTTCATGAACACCGAACTGTCGGCGTTCTATTTCGACATCCGCAAGGACGCGCTCTATTGCGACGCGCCGTCGTCGCTGGCGCGCAAGGCGGCGCTGACCACGATCGACATCATCTGCGACGCGATCCTGCGCTGGCTGGCGCCGGTGTTGAGTTTCACCTGCGACGAAGCCTGGCGGATGTACCGACCGGACGCCGAACCGTCGGTGCACCTGACGCTGTTTCCCGACGGCTTCGACAAATTCCGCGACGACGCGCTGGCGGCGAAGTGGGAGACCATTCGCAACGTCCGCCGCGTCGTGACCGGCGCGCTCGAACTCGAACGCGCCGCCAAGAACATCGGTTCGTCCCTGGAGGCTTCGCCGCTGATCTATGTCTCGGACAAGGCCATCTTCAACACGCTGTTCGATGTCGATCTGGCCGAGGTCTGCATCACCTCGAACTACGAAGTGAGAGGCGAGGAAGGACCGGCCCACGCGTTCCGTCTGAACGATGTGCCGGGCGTCGCGGTCGTGGTCGAAAAGGCAGTCGGCATCAAGTGCGCGCGGTCGTGGAAGATCCTGCCGACCGTGGGCGAAGACGCCGAATATCCCGACGTCTCCCCGCGCGACGCGCAGGCGTTGCGGGAGTGGAAGGCGCTGGGAGTGGCGGTTTGACCCCTCACCTCCGCGCCGGAGCCATGACCGCGATCGCCGCGCTGGTGATCGATCAGGCCTCAAAGCTCTGGCTGCTGTACGTGTTCGACATCGCCCACCGCGGCGCGGTCAGGGTGACGCCGTTTTTCGATCTGGTGCTGGCCTGGAATGTCGGGATCAGTTTCGGCTGGTTCCAGAGCGAGAACCAGTTCGCCCAGATCGCGCTGATCGCGATCAAGGCGGTGGCCGTGATCGTGCTCGGGATCTGGATGGCGCGGTCGCGAACCCTGCTGGCGACCCTGGCGCTCGGCCTGATCATCGGCGGCGCCGTCGGCAACGGCATCGACCGCTTCCTGCATGGCGCGGTGGTCGATTTCGCCCTGTTCCACCTCGATATCGGTGGAAATACCTACAATTGGTACGTGTTTAACCTCGCCGATGTGGCCATTGTTGCCGGGGTAGCCGCCCTATTGTATGACTCCTTCCTGGGGGTACCCGCCGCAAAAGCGCCCTGATCCCGGCCGATACGGACCCCCAGCCCGCTTTTTGCGGAAACTTGAATGGGAACAGCGCGATGCGCCAAGCCAAAGCCAGCTTCCGGAACCTGCCGAATGCCTCGCGGGCGCTGCGGCTCGCCGCCATTGCCCTAGGCATCGGCCTCGTGATGACGGCCGGCCCGGTTCGCGCCGGCGATGACGATGAGGACGACAAGACCTTCGAGGAAAAGATCATCGAAGGCATCATGGCCGGCATCGGCGGCACCAACATGGAAAACCGCGGCATCGATTATCGCGAGCGCTCGCCGCTGGTGGTCCCGCCCAAGATCGACCTGCCACCGCCGGCCGCCACCTCGGCCGAGGTGAAGGCGCCGAACTGGCCCAAGGATCCCGACGAGCAGCGCCGCAAGGCCGCCGCCGCGGCCCGCAAGAAGGACAACAAGGACCCGGCGTTGCAGGCCCGCATCCTGACACCGGCTGAGCTCGCGGCCGGTAAGACCGTGGCGCCCACGCGCACCAACAACGATCCGGTGCAGCCCGGCGCCAGCAACACCAACCAGATCCTGAGCCCGTCGCAGCTCGGTTATAACGGCGGCTTCAGCGGCCTGTTCGGCGGCAACAAGACCGAGACGGCGCCGTTCAAGGGCGAGCCGACCCGGGAGTCGCTGACCATGCCGCCGCCCGGCTACCAGACCCCGTCGTCCAACTTTGCCTATGGCACCGGGCCGAAGGAATCGCTCAACAAGGAATACAACCCGTCCGCCGGCAAGTATGGCGAATAGTTGAGCCGATCTCTCGCCTTCG
>JAIEPP010000096.1 GCA_019748335.1 Xanthobacteraceae bacterium | reverse complement strand
GCGCTGATCGACGCCTGCGTCCGGCTTTTGCCCGGTGTGATGGGCAAAGAGGCCTCCGGCACCGACGAGAGTTTTTCAGAAGGACTACTGGAATACCCCCAATATACCCGCCCGCAGGCGTTTGAGGGCCGAACCATCCCGGAAATCCTGACCTCCGGGGACCACGCCAAGGTCGAGGCCTGGCGCCGGGCCGAAGCCGAAGCCCTGACCCGGGCGCGGAGGCCGGACCTCTGGGCGATAAAGTCCCGCCAGACCGCTACAAAAAGCAAGACAGACGGGTGACAAGCGCGCGCCTTTGCCTTATACGGGCGCCAAATCCGCGCACATGGCAGGATATAGAGATGTACGCGCGAGCCCGCGCTGGTCTGGCTGGGCGCGCCGTCGATGGAGATTTCAATGAACCTTATTCAAGAGCTCGAAAAAGAGCAGTTCGACAAGCTCGCCGCCACCAAGACGATTCCGGAGTTTGGCCCCGGCGACACCGTGATCGTCAACGTCAAGGTGGTCGAAGGCGAGCGCACCCGCGTGCAGGCCTATGAAGGCGTCTGCATCGGCCGTTCCGGCGGCGGGCTCAACGAGAGCTTCACCGTCCGCAAGATTTCCTACGGCGAAGGCGTCGAGCGCGTGTTCCCGGTGATGTCGCCGATGATCGACTCGATCAAGGTGGTGCGCCGCGGCAAGGTGCGTCGCGCCAAGCTGTATTACCTGCGCAACCTGCGCGGCAAGTCGGCCCGCATCGTCGAAAAGAAGACCGAGCGCGCTGCGGCCGTCGGCGAATAATTCATCTCTCAGGAGATCTGACGAAAAGCGCGGGGTTTGGCCCCGCGCTTTTTTGTTGCCGCTATCGTCAATCGCGAACGCCGGAGTTTGCGGAGACACCCCCACCCTAGCCGATGCTTTGCATCGGCGTTCTTTAGAGGACGGCGGCCATAGGCCGCCTATGCCTCCCCCGCAAGCGGGAGAGGGAGTGAGAGCACGTCGTGTCGCTCGGAAGCGCTACATCGCCGCACGGTACACTCTTTCTTCCCCCTCTCCCGCTTACGGGGGAGGGCCGGGGTGGGGGCAGCCACACGGGGACTCTATCGCGCGTAAGCGCTCACCGCTCTGCCCGCATTGACGGGTGGCGGCAAACGCATATCGCGCTTAGATATCGCGTGTGGTATGAGGCTAGAATGGTTCCAGATCAGACCAGCACTACCGGCCGGCGCGTCGCTCCCATCGTGATCGACGATCGCTCGCGGCTGCCTGGCCGCTTCTTCGGACGCTTTGCGACCTCGGCAACTTCTGAGCTTAGAAGCGCAGCTTGACGCTGCGCTGAACCTCCGTTTGCCCGCGCGTCCCCGCGCATCATCGCCCACACAGAATTTCTTTTGGAGCCGACGCTCATGTCCCAACCGACAACCCTGTACGACAAGATCTGGAACGACCATCTGGTGCACGAAGCCGATGACGGCACCTGCCTGCTCTATATCGACCGCCACCTGGTGCACGAGGTGACCTCGCCGCAGGCCTTCGAAGGCCTGCGCGCCACCAAGCGCAGGGTTCACGCGCCGGAGAAGACGCTGGCCGTGGTCGACCACAACATCCCGACCACCGATCGCTCGAAGCCGAATCCCGATCCGGAGAGCATCGAGCAGATGCGGGTGATGGAAGCGAACGCCAAGGAATTCGGCATCGAGTATTTCAACGAATTCGACAAGCGTCAGGGCATCGTCCACGTCATCGGCCCGGAGCAGGGCTTTACGCTGCCCGGCACCACCATCGTCTGCGGTGACAGCCACACCTCGACGCATGGCGCGTTCGGCGCGCTGGCGCACGGCATCGGCACTTCCGAAGTCGAGCACGTGCTGGCGACGCAGACGCTGATCCAGAAGAAGGCCAAGAACATGCGCGTGTCGGTCGACGGCAAGTTGCCCGACGGCGTCACCGGCAAGGACATCATCCTGGCCATCATCGGCGAGATCGGCACCGCCGGTGGCACCGGCTACGTGCTGGAATATGCCGGCGACGCCATCCGCGCGCTCTCGATGGAAGGCCGCATGACCGTCTGCAACATGTCGATCGAAGGCGGCGCCCGCGCCGGCCTGATCGCGCCGGACGAGAAGGCGTTCGAGTTCCTGAAAGGCCGGCCGAAGTCGCCGAAGGGCGCCGACTGGGACGCCGCGATGCGTTACTGGGACACGCTGCGCTCCGACCCCGGCGCGCATTTCGACCACGAACTCAAGCTGGACGCCGCCAAACTGCCTCCGATCGTGACCTGGGGCACGAGCCCTGAGGACGTGGTGTCGATCGCGGGCATGGTGCCGGATCCCGACAAGATCGAGGACGAAGCCAAGCGGCTGTCGAAGCATCGCGCGCTGAAATATATGGGCCTGACGGCGGGGACCAAAATCACCGACATCAAGCTCGACCGCGTCTTCATCGGCTCCTGCACCAACGGCCGCATCGAGGATCTGCGCGCCGCCGCCAAGGTCGCCGAAGGCAAGACCGTCAGCTCTCATGTCAACGCCATGATCGTGCCGGGCTCCGGCATCGTCAAGGAACAGGCGGAAGCCGAAGGCCTCGACAAGATATTCATCGCCGCCGGCTTCGAATGGCGCGAGCCGGGCTGCTCGATGTGTCTGGCGATGAACCCCGACAAGCTGGCACCGGAAGAGCGCTGCGCCTCGACCTCGAACCGCAATTTCGAGGGCCGTCAGGGTTTCAAGGGCCGCACCCACCTGGTGTCGCCGGCGATGGCGGCGGCGGCGGCGATTGCCGGGCACTTCGTCGACATCCGGGAATGGCGCTGACTTTTTGGCTAGATAACGAGGCGTTATGGAAACGCCGCGTTAACGGACCGGGCGCAAACTGCCCCTTGCGGAGATGAAATTTCTTTCGCGAGGGAGCCGGCCGTGGCGGATAAGCCCGAATTCGTCGATCTGATCAGCGAGGCGACGACTCAGTCGCGGCGCCGCAACATGTCGCGCATGGTCGATCTGGTGCCGACGCCGGCCAAGGAAACCTCCCGCCTCGCTCATAAGTCGGATCGTCTTGAACAGTGGCGGCTGGAAAACCTCACGCCGTGGAAGATCAAGCCGTGGAAGTTCAAGGACTGGGGCTGGGGTAGCTAGGCCCGCCACACTTCCGGTCGAAGAAAATCAGGCGCCCAAATGGGCGCCTGTTTCGTTTCGGCTGCACCTTGCCAATACCCACTCACCAATAGCGATAGTGATGCCAGCGGTGGTGATGCCGGTAGTGGTGACGGTACCACGGGCGATGGCAGATCCGGCGCGGCCCGTAATAGGTCCAGACCACCCGGCAGTAGCGGTGCGGGTAAGCGTAGTAGGCCGGCGCGGCGTAGAAGCGCCGATGGAAGTGGTGCCGGTGGTAGAAGTGCGGCCGGTAGTAGGCGTGGCGATAGCCGCCATAGTGAACCGCACGATAGCCGCCGCCACCGTGGAACGCCGGCGCGGCGCGGAAACCGCCGCCATGAAAACCGCCGCCATGGAAGCCTCCGCCGTGGAAGCCTCCGCCGCCACCATGGAACCCACCACCACCATGACCACCACCTCCGCCATGGCCGCCGCGAACCTGGATCATCGACCCATCGCTTGCGGCTTTCGTTGACGGCGCAGTGCCGGGACTAGCGAGCGAGAGCGCCTCGGCGCGTTGTTGTGAGCTGGCGACGAGAACGAAGATCGCAGCAGCAGCAAGACCCAGACCGCGGACAACGCCGCGTCCGGCATCGAATATCGTCATGGATGAACCTCCCTAACCGGCGACGATGTCCCTCGCCGCGTTCATTTACGGTCGCTCCCAGAATGAAATTAGCGAAAGCGACGTGAACGCGCCATGAATGCACCGACCGCAATGATGAACGGGCGGCGACAACGACGTGGCGCTTCAGGCGCGGGTCTCACCACCAGAACGGACCAAAGCCGAAGCCGAACGGGAACGGCGCCGGCGCGTAGTACGGATACGGCCGATAGTAATAGGGCCGCGCGTAATAATACGGCCGGTAATAGGGACGATAATAAGGGGGATAGCCGTAACGGTAATAATGGCGTCGGTAGTGGCGGCGCGCGCTGAAGTCGGTCGCACTTGAACTGGCGGAACTCTGCACGTTGACGTGCGAACCCGCCGCCGCAGGACTGATTGCTGCCGGGCCAACCAACGCGAACGCGCCTGCGACAAGGGCGGCGCCGAACAAGGTCTTCATGACAAGTTCCTCTTTGTGATGCCGATGAAAAATAACGCGAAGCCATCAAGCGAGTCTTCGTGGCAGCGACATCATGCATCCACGATCGGAACGAGAATA
>JAIEPP010000626.1 GCA_019748335.1 Xanthobacteraceae bacterium | reverse complement strand
CCTATACCCAGGTGATCGGCAACTCGCCGTCCCTGCTCCGCCCGGCGGAAGTGGTGGACCGCTTTCTGCCACGCAGCCGCGACGACGCCACCGGACTCGCGTTCCGCGAACACCCGGCGGTGATGGCGGCAGGCTTCGACGTCGATGTCGCCTCCACCAGCATTCGTGTCGCCGAAAGCAGCCTGATGCCGACCATCACGTTGCAGGGCAGCGCCAGCCGCAGCAAGCAGTCGGATCCCACGCTCGGCACCTTCGGAACCGACCAGGCTTCGGTGACCGGCCTGCTGACGCAACCGATTTATGACGGCGGCATGGCGGCTTCGCAAACGAGGCAGGCCAAGGAAGTCGCGGCGCAAAGCCGGCTGGTGCTGGACCAGGTGCGCAACCAGGCCCGCACCGCCGCTGTTGGCGCCTGGGTCGCCAACGAAGGCGCCAAGGTCGCAGTGTCCGCGTCCGAATCCGAAGTGCGTGCCGCCACGGTTGCTCTCGCGGGCGTGCAGAAGGAAGCCGCCGGCGGCCAGCGCACCACGGTCGACGTGCTGAACTCGCAACAGGACCTGATTTTGGCCAAGGCCCGCCTGATCGGGGCGCAGCGCGACCGCGTGATCGCCTCCTACACGTTGCTCAGCGCCATCGGCCGGCTCGACGTCAAGACGCTCAGCCTCAATACGCCGGACTACCTGCCCGAAGTGCACTACCATCAGGTGCGCGACGCCTGGCACGGCCTGCGCACGCCGTCGGGGCAGTAACCGGTGGTTTCAACATTTCTGCGCTGGTCGGCCAGGGGCCTGCTCGCTCTCCTGCTCCTGATCGTTCTGGTCATCGTCGCCTTTCGGCTGGCCGCGTCGATCCGCGAAACCCGCACGCGCGCCGAACTGGCGCCGCCCACAGGCCACCTGGTGCCGACACGATCCGGCAGCGTGTTCGTGCAGGAGAAAGGCCCCATCGACGGCATTCCCGTTGTGCTGTTTCACGGCACCGCCGCGTGGAGCGAACTGTGGCGGCATACCAGTGATGCGGCCGCCGCGGCCGGCTATCATGTCATCGCGCTCGATCTGCCGCCGTTCGGATTTTCGGATCGTCCCGGCGGCTATACGCGGGCCGATCAGGCTGCGCGCATCAACGACGTGCTGGGTGCCCTCAAGGCCGCCCCCGCTATCATCGTCGGCCATTCCTTTGGCGCGGGTGCTGCGACCGAACTCGCGATGCGATATCCGGAGCGCGCCCGCGGGCTGGTGCTGGTCGATGCCGCGCTCGGGCTGACCGCCGCGCCATCGGACGCGCCATGGGCGATCCAGCCGAAATGGATCCGTGAAATCCTGGTCTCGCTCACCATCACCAATCCGGCCGCGACCAAGACGCTGCTCGAAATGCTGATCGCGAAGAAAGAACGCGCGCTGCCGGAATTCGTCGCCATCCTGCAACGGCCGATCGCGCAGCGCGACAGCACCTCAGACATCGCCGACTGGCTGTATTACTTCCTCGGTGCCGACCGCGCCGCCGTGAGCGCCGATCGCAGCGCCTATGCACGCCTGAAAACGCCCGTCGCGATCCTCTGGGGTGACAAGGATAGCATCACCCCGGTCGAGCAAGCGCTCGACCTGCGAACGCTGCTGCCGCCGCCAACCAGCCTGAATTTGCTGCCAGGACTGGGGCACATTCCGCAGATCGAAGACCCCGACGCCTTCAACGACGCCCTGCTCAAGGCGCTCGGAACGCTCTAAACTCGAAACAGATTCGACAGACATCTCGACACGAGGCCGGAGACACCATGGATATCATCCGATTCTGCGCCTGGGGTTACGCCGCCCTGCTCGGCTTCGTGATCCTGACCGGATACATTCCCGCCTTCATCGACGCCAACGACATGATCTTCGGCCTGTTCCGCCGCACCTGGTATGCCGACGGGCTGCATCTGGTCTCCGCACTGTGGGCGGCTGCGGCGGCGCTGACGTCGCGCCGCGCCTCCGAACTGTTTTTCCAGTTGTTCGGCGTGTTCTATTTTGCCGATGGTGTGCTCGGCCTGCTCACCGGCAGCGGCTATCTCGACTTCGGCATTCTGATCAACGGCATCCGCGACCTGCCGCTGATGACGCGGGTGTTCACCAATGCGCCGCATCTCGGCCTCGGCGGCGTCGCGATCCTGATCGGCTATTTGCTGGCCCCGCGGACCCGAGCGACGGTCCATGCTTAAGCGACTGCTGCGCATCCTGGCGGCGGTCGCGATCCTGATCGCGCTGTCGGTGCTGGTGCCGCTGGCCTATATCGAGGGTACCTGCCGGCCGTCTACGACCGCGGCGGCATCCGCCGCCCCGGCCGTGACCTTGCCGACGATCGACGAGGCAGGCTACCGCCGCAAGGAGAACAATACGTTCTTCACCTTCCCCGAATGGTACATCGTTTACTCCTTTGAGGATTTCGGCCGCTTTCTCGACCGTTCCAGCGAAAGCCATTTCGACTATCTCGGTCACATCTTTGGTTTCTGGCGCAGCTTCTGCACCATCAACCGCGCAGTGCCGCCGACGGGTGAGTCACTCGCCGACGTCAAGACCATGATCTACGTGATCGGCATCAGCTATTCGACCGAATACGCCATCAAGGGCTTTTACGAGAACACGGTCGGCCGCGTGTTCGAATGGATCCGCGGCGAGGCCCGCACCCCGCAGGACGAATACGCCCGCGCCGTGCTGCAGGATTATGCGGCGTTTCTCTACACCATCCCCTGGTACAAATATCCGTTTCGCGACAAGCTCGACGGCCTGATGGCCATTACAAAGCCGACGCCGAGCCCGCTGCGTACGTGGGAACGCACCTTCGCGCTTGGCATCGAATATTACCTCAAGGTCGGCTACGCGCATGTGATCCAGAAGGCGCTCGACGCCAACAATGACGACGAGCCGCGTGACATCATGTTTGCGGTCGCGACATTGCCGCCGGATGTTCTGGCCAGGGAAACGCGTATCAAGCCGATCCGCGCGCTGACGCCGCGATGGCAATTGGTGCAGGCGCCGCGCTACAAGGACCTGAGCGAGATCCTGCAAGGCTTGCTCGATCGCGGTTTTGGCCTTGCCGAGATCGCCGGGAACCACGACATCATGATTACCGTGATCGCGCCCGATGCCGCCAAACTCGACGTCAAGGACACCATGGAACTGTTTTCACTGGAGCTTGATGCGAGGCCCGGCTACCGCAGGGCCGGCCTGAAGGTTAGGATCGATCGTCTGGTCGATATCAACCGCGACCTCAAGGCCAGGGGCGCCGTGATTGAGCACTTCTATGACTACTGAAGGACGCGTTCAGCGAAGGTTGCCACCCTTGCGCCGGATCGCCGGCTCGGTCGCGCTGGTCGTGTTCGGCTGGCTTGCCGTCGTCATCGCTCTCACCTTTGGATCGGCGCCCGGGAAATCGATGGCGATCGTCGGGCCCCAAGCGCAAGCGCTCGCCGCGGTCACAAAAGCCAACGGCCGTATCCTCGCCTCGAACGATTACGTCACCATCGCGCGTTCCGACGAGGATGGATTCGTCGCCCGCCTCTACGCCGCCGGCGCGCTATTGGTGCTCGACGCTGAGCAGGCCGGCGGCTGCAGCGGTTTGCCGCCGAAGCGGTTCACCGCGCAGCTCTGAGCAGCTACGACGCGTACTTCTGATAGAACGTATTCGTGAACAGTTCCGCTGGATCGTATTTCTTCTTCGCCGCGAAGAAGTCGTTGATCTGCGGGTAGGAGCGCTGCAGCTGGTCGCGGGAGTAATAGAGCTGGTAGGGCAGGAAGAACCGGCCCTTGTGCGCGATGGTGAGGTCGATCAATTCCTCCGTCGCCTTCTTCATCCGCTTGTTGCCTTCATCATCCGTGGTCTGGTTGATGTAGAGCACCAGTGAGAACGCCGGTTCCGGCGAATAGGTCAGGAAGTTGTCCTCCTGATGCACGATGCGCACCGAGGCGTTCAAGAGGTTGGTCTTGTTGTCGGTCAGCACCTTGCGCATGCCGTCGACAAAGGCGACGAACTGGCTGCGCGGGATGAAATATTCGTGCAGGATATCGGTGTCGTTGGGCAGCGAGTTGCGCAAATACGGCACGGAATCGTGCATCGGATCGTTACGGCTGACCAGGCAGGCTTCCGCCGATCCGATCGCCTGCGCACGGGTCACCGTGCAGGTTTCCATCCGGTGCTCGATGTTCTTCTCGGAAAACCATTTCATTTCCTGGAACAGCGGGCCCTGCTTGGACAGGTTGACGGTCAGCCGCCGCAGCTTGATGCCGCTGACCTCGCCGAGCGGCTCGCGCTTGAAATCTGACCCGTC
>JAIEPP010000201.1 GCA_019748335.1 Xanthobacteraceae bacterium | reverse complement strand
ACCATCGTCTACGCCTTCATGCAGGCCACCGGCATGGTCAACGACCATCTGGTGACGTGCTTCTGCCACGAAAGCTGCAGCGGCAAGCTGCGCAAGCCTCGTCTCAAGGCATGATCCGGAAAAGTGGGAACCGGTTTTCCGAAATGATCATGCCCAAACAAAGATTCAAATGACGCCGCGAAAGCCGTTCGCGCCTGACATGACGCGCGCCTGGCAGCGGATGCTGTCGGGGCGGCGGCTCGACCTGCTCGACCCCTCGCCGCTCGATATCGAGATCGTGGACATCGCGCACGGGCTGGCGCGCGTGGCGCGCTGGAACGGGCAGACCTCTGGCGCGCATATTTTCTCGGTGGCGCAGCACACGCTCCTGGTCGAACTGGTGTTGCGCGAGCAGATGCCGCGCGTCGATGTCCGCTTCCGGCTCGCGGCGCTGCTGCACGACGCGCCCGAATATGTCATCGGCGACATGATCTCGCCGTTCAAGGCGGTGCTCGGCGGCGACTACAAGGTAGTGGAGAAGCGCCTGCTGGCGGCGATCCATATCCGCTTCGGCCTGCCGCCGGTTCTGGCCGATGAAATCACGCAGGCGATCAAGGCCGCCGATCGTGGCGCTGCCTATCTCGAGGCAACTCATTTGGCGGGCTTCTCGGTGGCCGAAGCCAAACGCCTGTTCGGCAGGGATCCCGGCCTGGCTGAGGCTGTGGAACGCGATTACCTGACGCCGTGGACCGCGGCGCGGGCGGAGAAGCAGTTTTTGGCGAGATTTGCGCTGTTATTGCCTTCGTAGGGTGGGCGCGGCGCAAAGCCGTGCCTTTGCCCACCCTGCGGGCAACAGCTATAATCGCCGCAAGAAGAACCACTCAGGGAACGCCATGCTCCACATCTGCTCGCTCGCCGCCCTGCCCGACACCGTCAAGGCGACCGGCGCCAGTCATGTCCTCACCGTGATGGCCAATGTCGACCAGGTGCAGCGGCCGGCCTCGGTGCTGGAAGCCAACCATCTGCGCGTGCAGATGGACGACATCACCGAGCACATGGACGGCTTCATGGCGCCGTCGGACGCGCATATCGAGAAGGTGCTGGCCTTTGTGCGCGGCTGGGATCGTCGCGCGCCGATGGTGGTGCATTGCTATGCCGGGATCAGCCGCTCGACCGCCAGCGCCTTCGCGGCCGCCTGCATGCTCAATCCGCACCGCGACGAGATCGAGATCGCCAAGCAAATCCGCGCCCGCTCTGCGATCGCTTCGCCGAACCGCCTGATCGTCAGCCTCGCCGACAAGGCGCTCGGCCGCGACGGGCGGATGCTGCGCGCGCTCGACGAAATGGGCCCGGGCAGCATGACGGTGGAAGGCCGGCCGTTCCGGCTCGATCTGGAATGAAACTGGAGAATGGATGGCCTCTAGCCGCAGCGTTTCTGTCAAATCCGTCATCCTGAGGAGCGCGAAGCGCGTCTCGAAGGACGACGGCCCGGTCCGGGCAGCATCCTTCGAGGCTCGCCCAGCGGTGCAAGTGCACCGCAAGGCTCGCGCCTCAGGATGACGGGGATTGTAAGCTCTCCGTTTCGATCCATCCTGTGCGACAACATCGCTTGGAGCCATTTGAACTTTTAGCGCGCCAAGCTGCACTCACTGGATTGCGACGGGCCACATGCGTGACCGGTTAACGCTTTGGACTGCCCGTCAGGAGGCCTGATGCTCGATAATCCCTTCGATTTCGCCGCGCTCGTGATCGCGATTGTCGCCCTTATCTTCGCCCGCAAGGCGATGAACCAGGCGGCGGCGCTGCGCGCGCGGGTCGACTTGATGCAGAAACTGGCGACAGACAGGCCCGTGCCGCCGCCGCTCACGCAAGTCCAGACAGCCACACGAGTTGTTACACCAGCGGCGCCGCCGCCCATTGCTATTCCCGAGGTGGAATCCATCGCGCCGACCGCAGCGCCTGAGATCGCCAGCGCCGCGCCGGCCGCACCGCCGCCGCTGCCGCCGCTGCCGCCGAAGCCGCAGCCCGATCGCGGCTTTGAGGAAACCGTCGGCACCCGCTGGGTGGTGTGGATCGGCGGCCTGACGCTGGCGCTCGGCGGCTTCTTCATGGTGCGCTATTCGATCGAGGCCGGCCTGATCAGCGACCAAGTGCGAGTGGCCCTGGGCGGCGTGTTCGCGCTGGCGCTGCTGGCAGCCGGCGAATGGACCCGGCGCAAGGAGAGCATCTCCGCGATCGAAGCGCTGCCGATCGCCAACATCCCGGCCATTCTCACCGCCGCCGGCACCGCGGTGGCGTTTGCCACGGTCTACGCGGCCTATGCGCTGTATGGCTTTCTGGTCCCCGCCACCGCCTTCATTCTGCTCGGGCTGGTGGCGCTGGGCACGCTGGCCGCGGCGCTGCTGCACGGACCGGCGCTCGCCGGTCTCGGCGTCGTCGGGGCCTTCGCGACGCCGGTTCTGGTGTCATCGGACAAGCCGGATTTCTGGGCGCTTTACGTCTATCTCGCCATCGTCACCGCGGCGGCATTCGGTCTGGCGCGGATCCGGCTGTGGCGCTGGCTCGCGGTCACCACGATTGCGTTTGCGATCATGTGGACCCTGCCCTGCCTGCAATGCGGCCCGTCGATGGTGGCGCCACATGCGTTCCATGTGCTCGCCGGTTTCATTCTCGCCGCACTGCTGGTGGTATGCGGCTTCCTGTTCGGCCCGCCCGCGAACGAAGGCGAGATCGAGCCGATTTCTTCCGGCTCGCTCGCGGCCTATCTGGCAGGCAGCACCCTGATCGTGCTGAACAGCTTTCACGCCGATACGGCGATGGTCGTATTCGGCCTGCTGGTGGCGGGAAGCCTGATCGTGGCGTGGCGCAGCGATGCCGCCACTGGAGCGGTGGGCGGCGCGGCAGCATTGGTCTTCGTCGTGTTCGCCGAATGGGCGATCCGCTCCAATCCGGACATGCTGGTGCTGCCCGGCGGACCGTTGCTGGGCATCGGCCCCTCCGCCACGGACGGATCGGTCTCGCTGCATCTGATCTCGGCCGCGATCTTCGCGGCGGGATTCGGCGTCGCCGGATTTCTGGCGCAGGGACGCTCGGTGAGCGCCATCATCCCGGTGATCTGGTCGGCCGCCTCGGTGTTCGTGCCGCTGGCGCTCCTGGTCGCACTCTATGCCCGCATCGCGCATCTCGACCGCTCGATTCCGTTTGCGATCCTGGCGGTGGTGCTGGCCGCGGCCTATGCCGCCGCGACCGAGATCCTTGCCAAGCGCGAAGAGCGCCCGGGCCTGCAAGCCGCCATCGCGCTGTATGCGACCGGCGCGCTGGCAGCGCTGGCGCTGGCATTGACGTTCGCGCTGGAAAAAGGCTGGCTCACGATTGCGCTGGCGCTGATGTCGGCCGGTACCGCCTGGGTTTCGCTGCAGCGGCCGATCCCGTTCCTGAGGTCGCTGGCCGCGATTCTCGCCGGCATCGTGGTAATGCGCGTCGCCGACAATCCGCGCATCGTCGGCGATGCCGTCGGCACCACGCCGATATTCAACTGGCTGTTGTTGGGATACGGCATTCCGGCGGCCTCGTTCTGGACCGGCAGTATCTTCCTGCGCCGTAACGGCGACGATGCGCCGCTGCGCGCGGTGGAAGCGGCCGCGATCCTGTTCACGGTACTGCTGGCGTTCATGGAAATCCGCCATGCGGTCAACGACGGCGATCCCTACTTCTCCTCCGCCGGTCTCGCCGAAGTGGCGCTGCAGGTCTGTGTCACGCTGGCGATGGCAATCGGTCTGGAACGGCTGCGCCTTCGCACCGGCAGCGTCGTGCACAATGCCGGCGCCATCCTGCTGACCGCGTTCGCCGGTCTGGCGACCGTTGGCGGACTGCTGGTGTTGGAGCAGCCGTGGCTCTGGAACATCGACGTCGGAAGCGGCAGCTTCATCAACCTCCTGCTGCTCGGCTATGCGCTACCCGCTATATTGATGCTGCTGTTGTCCTATGCGGTGGCAGGCCATCGTCCGGTCGCCTACGTCAATTCGATCGCCGCCGGCGCGCTGATCCTGGCGCTCGCTTATGTAACGTTCGAAATCCGACGGCTGTACCACGGTCCCCACATGGACGTTGGGCCGACCACCGGCGTCGAGCAATACACCTATTCGATCGCGTGGCTGGCGTTCGGCGTCGTGCTGCTCGGCATCGGCATCGTCTTCAACTCGCAGCGCGCGCGGCTGGCATCCGCCGCCGTGATTGCGCTGACGATCCTGAAAGCCTTCCTGATCGACATGTCGACCTTGACGGGCGTCTACCGCGCGCTGTCGTTCATGTGCCTCGGCC
>JAIEPP010000064.1 GCA_019748335.1 Xanthobacteraceae bacterium | reverse complement strand
GTGTAGCCGATGGCGATCAGGCCGTAGATCGAGCCGAGCACGAGGCCGTTGATCAGTTGCTGGGCGAAATAATCCATATGCTGCCGCTATTAGAGAAGACCGACGCGGCGAGGGCCCCCGGCAGCCTTAACCGACGCGTCGTTGCGTTTTCTAACAGCGGGAACCAAGGGCGGCAACAGCGCCGGCTGCGGCCAAAAGGGCTTGTACAGGGCTAGTTTCTCCCCGACAGGTTCCGCCGTCACAGTCCCGCCACCGCTTTGCCGCGCAATGACCGATGAGGAACCGCTGTTCCGGCGCAACCAACGCCCGCGCTCCCGGTTGATATCGGCTACGTCAAACATGGGAGATCCCAACGATGAGCAACCAGAATAATCAGCAAAATCCGGGCCAGCAGAACCAGCAGCCGGGTCAGAAGCCCGGTCAGCAGCAGGGCGGCGGTCAGAAGCCAGGCCAGCAGCAGCAGGATCCGAGCCGTCAGAACCCGAATCAGGACCGCTAGTCGCGGCCGACGCGAGAGCAGAGGAAGGCCTCGCCGAAAGGCGGGGCTTTTCGTTTGCGGAGGGCAAGCCGACAGGCCGGAGGGGCCGGCAGATCAGGCGAGTCCCAGCTCTTCCGAATGAATTGCCACGTCGTCGACGAGCACCTGCAGCCAGGTCCTTTCGTCGATCGTCGCGGCGGCGGTTACCCGCCATACCGTCGCCTTTCGTATCGCATCGGCATTGTCGGCAGCATACAGAGGCTCGGAATCGTATCGGTGCAGAAAACCATCCCTCATATGGCAGAGGGTGGCGATGTAAGTGTTTGCTGTGGTCAAAATACTTCCCTCGCCGGCCACAGTTCCAATTGCAGCCTGAGGTCAGGTCGGCGGCTTCAGTTCACCGAACAGCCAGCCCAGCACGTTGGACTGGATCGGATCGGCGGCTTCGAGAACCTTCTCGACATGATTACAATGAAGGCATTCGAACGTTCGCGCGTTGATCCCCAGCCGTGCCGGCGTTATCCGGGCCGACACCATTGCTGCCGCGCACATTTTGCATAGTCGGGGTTCAATTCTGCCGGTCGATATGTCCCGTGAGAAGTGATGCTCCATCACCAGTCTCCTCGATTACACGAAGCTCACCGCCAGTGAACGATGCTGTGGCGTCGTGCATTGAGGATAGGGTCGATCAGGATCGAGTGGCTGGTCAATATTGCTCACTTGGCGAGGTATGATCGGGATTCTTTTTGAAACGAATTCCTGGCAGGCGATCGGCGAATTTCGTCACTTTTAAATCAATTGCGTGCGCTATCGCGCAGCACACGCTCGTCGCGTTGTTGTCATCTTGCTTCAACTGCAAAAAAGGCGGCCCTTTTCGGGCCGCCTTTGCTGTCGGGACGTGGGCGCGTCTACTGGCAGAGATGCCGGCGACCGTCTTCGCCACGGAACACCGTTCCGGGCTCGCAGACGAATCCGTTGGGATTGCTGCCGTAGTAGGATCCGCCATAAGCCACGGCCGGACCCGCGTCGTACGCGTAGGAGTCGTCGTAGTAGCCGGTATCGCCGTAGCCATAGCCGTATCCGTAGCCGCCCAGTGCGGCACCGGCGATGACGCCGGCTGCGATGCCGGGTCCAAACCCGCCGCGCCGGAATCCGCCGCCGCGATAATTACCGCCGCCGAACCGCGCGCCGCCGGACGCAAAGCGTGCTCCGCTCACGCCGCCGCCGGCAAAGTGGGGCGCTCCGCCACCGCCAAAATGCGCGCCGCCGCCGTGCCCGCCACCGGGGCCGCGTGCCAGCGCGGGAGAAGTTGCGAGCGCGACCGCGACACACGCCGCGCCAAAGATCCTGAGTTTGGTCATTTTCAATCCTCCATGAATTGCTGTGGAGGGAACAGGCGGTGGCCGCGAATGTTCCACCGTCGACGGGACCATGTCCAAAGTTTCATGCGCACAACGTTGTCACGTCTTCGTGCTGCGATGATCGAACGGCGCGCCGTTTACGGTTCGCGCTTGATCTCCGGTTTGTCGTACAGCACCGCGGTCAGAAGCGAGCTGTGGACTTCGATTTTTCCGTTATAGCTGATGAAGCCGAGTTTGCGGAATTTGTTCATGAAGAAACTGACGCGCGAGCGGGTGGTCCCGATCATCTCGGCCAGGGTTTCCTGACTGATGTTCGGGCTGATCGGCTGCGGGCTGCCTTCCTTGCCGAAGTTGGCCAGCAGAAGCAGCAGGCGGGCCAGCCGTTTTTCACTCGAATTGAACAGCTGATCGATCAGGTCCTCTTCGATCCGGCTGTTCCGGGTCAACAGATGCGCCATGAACAGTTCGGAGAACGTGGGTTCGCTGTGAAGCGTGGCGAGCATCGCGACCTTGGTGATCGCGGTCACCAGGGAAGGTTCTATCGCCGTCGTTGTCGCGATACGTACGGAATGACCGTTCAGGCAACCCTCGCCAAAAAACTGGCCAGGCTCCAGCATGCCGACAACGGCTTCCTTGCCTTGCTCGGAAATGACGACGACCTTCAGCCGGCCCTTTTGAATGTAATAGATCGTATCGGCCGCATCGCCCTGGGCGAACACGACCTCGTCCTTGCGATAGTCGACAATGCTCTTTCCCTCGCCGACCTTGGCGAGAAATTCCCTGGGGTCGAAAGCGCCCCTGTCGGACTTGGCGGCCATATTCAGTGCAATCTCCGGTAGCGCCCATCATAGCCCTTGAGCGGCCGAACTAAAACCGGGGCAGGCAGATTTTGGGGGTGTCAAATCCAACGAAGCGGAGGAAGCCCCGCGTGGGGTGAAGCGGAGCTCCCTCATCGGCAGCCGAGCTGCGGCCTTTAAAACTCGCCTGCCGTTCGCAGGGCCGAATCTGCCACCGTTCCAGTGGACCGTCTGAGCAATTTTGCTCACCTGAGCGGCTTTTCCACGCCGTTAGGAGCCGTTTTCCGCCAAAAGGACATTCGGCCAGGACCGGCGGGACCGCTAGGCACCATAGCGACGGTCGAAATGCCGGCGCGTCAACAGCCCGATACCGGCAAGGCGCCGGGACTGCTATTTCTTCAGCAATCCGAGCTCGGCGACGATCGCCGCGGCTTCCTTGACGGCGTGGTTGGCCGCCGGCACGCCGCAATAGATCGCTTGCTGCAGCAAGATTTCCTTGATGTCCTCAGGCGTGAAACCGCCCTCGGCGAGCGCCGCACGTACATGCAGGCGGAATTCGTCCCATTGGCCCAGCGCGACCATGGTGCCGATCACGAGCACGCGCCGGGTGTGGTGGTCGAAATGCGGCCGGGTCCAGATATCGCCCCAGGCATAGCGCGTGATCAGGTCCTGGAAATCGGTGTTGAACGCGTTGCGGTTGGCGAGCGATTTATCGACCCATTCATTGCCGAGCACTTTTCGGCGCTGGCTCATGCCGTCTTCGCGGCGCTTGTCGTCGTCCATGATTTTTCCTCCCCGTCATTGCGAGCGAAGCGAAGCAATCCAGTCTTTCTTTTCGCGGAGAGATGGATTGCTTCGTCGCTTCGCTCCTCGCAATGACACTGTTGGCTGTCAGCGTTGCGTCAGGAAACCGACCACCGCGTCGGTGAAGGCGTGCGGCTGCTCGACATTGGAAATATGCGCGGCATCCAGAATCGTCATGCTGGCACCGGGAATCTTGCTGCGGATGTATTCAGCTGATGATATCGGCGTCGACATGTCGTGGCGTCCGGCGATCACCAGCGTCGGGCTCTTGATCGTTGGCAACGCCTCGCGCAGATCGAGCGTCGACAGCGCCTCGCAGCAGGCGACATAGCCCTCGACCGGCGTCGTCAGCATCATCGCCTTCATGTTGGCGGTGACTTGAGGTTCGCGCTCGCGAAAATCAGCCGTCAGCCAGCCCGCCATCACGGTATCGGCGACGGCGGCGATACCGCCTTCCTTCACCGCCTTGATGCGCTCGTGCCAGCGGGTCGGGTCCGGATAGTGGCAGGTGGTGTTGGCGAGGATGAGTTTGCCGAAGCGATCGGGCGCGTTGGCGCCGAGCCATTGCCCGACCATGCCGCCCATCGACAGGCCGCACCAATGCGTTTTGGCGATGTTGAGGTCGTCGAGGATCGCCAGCACGTCGCGGCCGAAGCGCTCCATCGAATAGGGGCCGGGCGGCACGTTGGACTTGCCGTGGCCGCGGCGGTCGTAGCGGATGACGCGAAACACTTGCGTGAGCGCCTTCATCTGCGGCTCCCACATCTGCATGGTGGAGCCCAGCGAATTCGACAGCATCAGCGTCGGTCCGCCGTCGCGGCCTTCGACGGATACGTTGAGCAGGCACCCGTC
>JAIEPP010000187.1 GCA_019748335.1 Xanthobacteraceae bacterium | reverse complement strand
CGCCGACCGGGCGCAGGCCCGTACCGTGGAAAGCCGCGCCGTAAGGGTTGAGGCAAGCCGCGATAATTCGGAGCGGCTGGCCCTGATCGTGCCGGGACGTGACGAGCCGGTCATGCCGACCCATTGGAGTTTCGGCCAATTGTGCGGGCTGGTCGGCGCGCCCTCTTCTTACTTGAGGCAACTTCCCGCCCCGTTGGCCGGGATCAACCTGCAACACGGATTGCTGTCGCATCGTGCCGAACTGGTGAAAACCCTGGAAGCCGGGGACGGCCGCGTCGAGCTTCGCGCCGTGACCGGGCCGGACTATGGCCGCATCTGGGACCATGAGCTTGTCGCCGCCGTCATCAAGATCGCAGGCAACGGCACCGGCGATACAAGGTGGAAGGTGCCGGGCGTGCTCGACTGGAACACTATGACGCATAACCCGTTCGTGGACATCACCAAGGACACCACGACGCTGTACGCCAGCGACCGCGACGTGTTTCTATTTCTGGTGGACGACACCCACCCGATTGAAGCCGGACGTCTGCCGGACGGATCGCCGGATTTGTACTTCCGGGGGTTCTATTGCTGGAACAGCGAAGTCGGGTCAAAGACGCTTGGCATCGCCTCGTTCTATCTCCGCGCCGTCTGCATGAACCGCAATCTCTGGGGCGTCGAGAATTTTGAGGAAATCACCATCCGCCATTCCAAGTTTGCCGCACAGCGTTTTGCGCATGAGGCAGCCCCCGCGCTGACGCGTTTCGCCGACTCTTCGTCCGCGCCGTTCGTCGCCGGGATCAAGGCCGCGCGCGAACGGATCGTGGCCCACAGCGACGAGGATCGGGAGACCTTCCTGCGCAAGCGAGGATTCTCCAAGTCGGAGACAGCCAAAATCGTCGAGACCGTGTTGCATGAGGAAGGCCGCCCGCCGGAAAGCCTGTTCGATTTCGTGCAGGGGATCACAGCACTGGCGCGGGGTAAGGCGCATCAGGACGCGCGTCTTGAGCTTGAGGGCAAGGCGAAGCGATTGCTGGAACGCGCCTGAAATGCGAGAGCCGCGCAACCGCATTTGCGGTTGCGCGGCTGGCGCTTTGCAGCAGTGACGGCTTTGCGATTTTTCCGCCGATCCGGCTTCCGGATCGGTGGCGGACGCGTTTTGCGCGCCCGCGGCTCGCCGGGCCTTTCGGCCCGGCTCGCGGTACCAACAAGACCCACGGGCCTCAATCAAGAGACAGGATAGGCCCATTTGGAACCAAGCCCACCGGGCTCAGCTTTTGCGCTTTGCCGGCTTTGCACGTTCGCCTCGGGCTTCGTCATCGGGTTGCACGAGATCAATGTGGCTGATGCCGAGCGCGTCAGCGAGATGGAACAGTGTCACCACGGTGGGGTTGCGCCGTCCCCGCTCGAGATCGCTGACATATTGCTGGGTGAAGCCGGAGATCTCGGCGAACTGCTCCTGGGTGAAGCCTTTCTCCCGCCTTAGCTTCCCGAAATTCCGGCCCACGAGCTTGCGCATATCCATGCGCGCAAGTTGCGTCTTTACACACTATCGGGTTTATCTCCTATAATATGTATTTGGGGCCGAGCTACCTGCGATGTCTGGAGCGCGGCGAAATGATGGCATAAACTTCGTCAGCGGACTTAACGTTATCCCCTGACGTCACCCGCCGAGCACCAGGATGCCTGTTCAAAAACCCCCGCCGGATCCCGATGTCGCCGAGATGGCGCCCTCCGCTCCGACATTGACGGCCTACGATCAGGAACATCTGGTGACCTATTTGCGGTTGCTCGACGCCGATGCCGACGGCGCCGACTGGCGCGAGGTCGCACGGATCGTATTGCATATCGATCCGGATTCCGAGCCGGACCGCGCGCGACATGCGTTCGATAGTCATCTGGCCCGCGCCAAATGGATGACTGCGCACGGCTATCGACAATTGTTGCGGGGCGGCGCGTCCAGCTAGAAAATCATTTTTCGATTTGGGTTCGCCAGGGAGTAGAATTTTCTGGCCTCACGTCGTGGACGCATTTCCGCATCACGCGATGCGAATAGGGGGACTTCCCTCAACTCCCGATTGTCAAAATGATCGCACCGTTATCCTGACCGGCGCACGTGACAGGAGAACACCGCAATGTCTCATTCTGACTGGCGATCACCGCAAGCCTACGATCGTGCCCGGGAACTGGAACTGTCAGGCCTTGCCTGGGAATGCCTTCGCCGCAATCCGGATTATCATCGAGATCACCACGCGCTTGCGCGTTCGAAATCCGATCCTGTCCTGGTCGCGGCATTGAGAAGGAGATGGGGCCTCTGCTTTCGCGGCTGACCCGGCGGGGTCGTCGCAGGATCAAGCCATCTTCTGGGCGCCGGAAGTGTTGCCGACCATCGTTCCGATTATTCGGAGCACGTCTGCATCCGACGGCTGCGTACTCAGCCTGGCCGTGATGATGTCAGGTGATATCGGGCAGTCCGCGGACGGCTGGCATGTCCTGTTGCGCATTGGGGACGTCGAGCACCGGATGTGGCTAAAGCAGCCACCAGTCGCGGACGCGTCCTACGCCGCTGAACTGGTGCTCGATGGTGATTTCGAGAGTCGCAGCCATGCCGCGCGCCGTCTCTGGTTGGCGCTCAGCGGGCGCCCGGCTGGTCCCACGTTTCAAAAACTGTCTCCACAACGGCGACAGCGGCTGGCGCTGGCGCTGCGCGCGCTCGACGCCAGAATCGGAGGCAACTCTTATCGCGAAATCGCGCAAGGACTGTTTGGACCCAGCCGTGTCCCCGAACGGGCCTGGAAGAGCGACGATCTGCGCAACCGCACCATCCGCCTGGTGAGAGACGGTGTTGCCCTGATGCGCGGCGGTTATCGTGCTTTGCTGCGTCAGGCGCGTCGCCGAAAATAGTCGCCCCATGGGGACAGGGGTGCCGAAATTCGACCCCCTCATCTTCGGCATCCCCCCTTGCATATCGGCTGCGCCATCGTGACCCCGGATGCGCCGCGAACCTCGCGATCGCGCCACGAGATCACGGAGCCTCGACGATGTCCGATTCATACGCCGGCTTGCCGCAGCCTTACCTGCGCACGCCCGATGCCGCGCGGTTTCTCAGCCTCTCCGGACGCACGCTGGAAAAGCACCGCACCTACGGCACCGGCCCCGCCTACCGAAAGCTCGGCGGTCGCGTCGTCTATGCGCTGGAGGATCTGAAAGCCTGGGCCGAGCGCGGTGCCAAGACATCGACCTCCGATCCCGGCACCGGGACCGTGTCCCCCGCCAAGCGCCATGCCTCCGGCTTGCGGCCCTATGCCGGCAAAACGCGGCGCTGATCGCAAGGCGGAGCACGGGCAATGCAACGCAATCACACCTCGGAGCGCGAGCAGCTGGACCTTTTCCGCGCACTTCCCGGCGATCTCGCCGCCCGCGACGCGCAAGACCTGATGGCCTTTCCGTTCTTCTCGCTCGCCAAATCGAAGCGCATCGTTCCGATCGATTTTCGTGCCGGCAAGATCAGCATTCGCGTTGAGGCCGTGCCCGAGCACGGCATGGCGACGATCTGGGACGCCGACGTCCTGATCTGGGCCGCCAGCCAGATCGTCGAGGCCCGTGACGCCGGATTGACGACGTCGCGGCTGATGGCAGCAACGCCTTACGAAATCCTGACCTTCGTCGGCCGCGGCACCAGCGCTCGGGATTACGATCGGCTCAAAGCTGCGCTCGATCGGCTGCAATCGACGACCGTCATGACCTCGATCCGCCAGCCGACCGATCGCCGGCGGCATCGTTTCTCCTGGATCAACGAGTGGAAGGAGAGGGCCGATCCGCACGGTCGGCCGCTCGGTTTGGAGCTGATCCTGCCGGACTGGTTCTATGCCGGCGTGCTGGATGAAGCGCTCGTGCTCACCATCGACCGGGCGTATTTCGATCTGACTGGCGGCCTGGAGCGCTGGCTCTATCGGCTGGTTCGCAAGCATGGTGGCCGCCAGGACGGCGGCTGGAGTTTTGATCTCGACTACCTCCACGCCAAATCCGGCAGTCTCTCGCCGCTCAAACACTTCGCCTATGACCTGCGCGAAATCGTCCGCCGCGAACGGCTGCCCGGCTATCGCCTCGTCATGGAGCGCAGCCTGCGCGGCGCCGAGCGCCTCACCTTCACGCCCATTCCCGTCGATCCGGTGGCGGTCGCTCTGCGTCGTCGAGCCGTCGCAACCGCACATGGGGAAAAGCTGTGAATCATCTCGTGCTATCGGGGACCGCCACCCTCGTGCCATCGGGGACCCGATACTCGTGCTATCGGGGACC